>DASWKU010000289.1:0-2141 GCA_036396455.1 Flavobacteriaceae bacterium | reverse complement strand
TTATAGTACATACTGAAATAATGGAATTAATAAAAAAACGAACGCCCAACAAAAAACATACAAAATAGGCGAAACAGCAGTAGATTCAAGGGTTTTGGCTCGTGTCAAACTTTGTGCTTAACCGAAAATTCCGTGCTTCGTAATCGCCTACTTTTCATACACTAACCGTTAAACGAGACACTCCAAACCCCAACTCCTTTTCCTCTCGCTTAAAATCCAAATCCTGAAAATCAGAATTAATCTCTATTCATAAAACACAGCAACTTCGTTCAATGCCTTGCGTTTTAAATCGGGGACGTAAACCGGTTGTTTGGCATAACCAACCGGGAGCAATAAAAATGTGCGTTCATTAGCAGGTCTTTGAAGAAGTTTCGCAAGGAAATTCATAGGGCTTGGCGTGTGGGTCAAGGTCACCAAGCCTGCATTGTGTATAGCTGTAATCAACATGCCGCAGGCAATCCCAACCGATTCGTTAACGTAATAATTGTTGTGCTTTTCGTTACCCTCATGCTCGTAAACACGCTTAAACACCACAATAATCCAAGGCGCATCTTCAATGAAGGGTTTATGGGTATCGGTTCCCAATGGTGCCAAATCCTGTTGCCAGCGTTCACTCATTCTACTGGCATAATTTTCACGCTCTTCTTCTTCGGCAGCAAAACGGATTTTGGTTTTTAGTTCCGAATTCGAAACGGCACAAAAGGTCCAAGGCTGTTTATGGGCGCCTGAAGGTGCTGTCGAGGCCGATTTTATGATATTTTCAATCACCTCTTTGGGAACGGGCTGACTGGTATATTCCCGAACAGATCGCCTAGTATCCAACCATTTCAAAAAATTGGAGCTATTTTTTAGGGATTCTTCTTGAGAAATTGCATCCCTTTGGCACAGCACATGTTTGTAACCGTTTATTAAAATATGGTCTTCAACTTTCATGATCAGTTAGTTTCTTGTTCTTTTCTTCTATCCAGCGGGACATAAATTTAGTGCTTTGCATGGAATGGTGATACAGCATAGCGCCAATAAAGTTTTGCAAACGCATCTTTTCTAAATTATTTGATAGGTTATCAATTGTTCCCTTAAGTTTAATTTCAAAATTGGTTTTATTGAAACGTTTATTGATAATTTCAAAACCATTAATTTGATACGTTTTCCAAATGTTTTCATTTGTATATAATTCCACTGCTTTCTGTGCAAATACTTGTGGATTATCCTCAATAAACCCATTGGGTTCCAATCCCGACGTTTCGGAACCAAACATCCCTTCTGCTGCAATTGTGGACATCGCACAGGGTGCTCCATTTTGCATGGCATCAATGAGTTTTCCTTTTAATCCAGCACCAAAACGTAATGGCGACAAACACACTCTGGCATCTTGCATTGTCGTATTGACATCTTCAGCAAAACCCTTGATATAAAATCCTTCCTTTTTATTCTGCAATTGAAGTACTTTTTGTGACGGATAAGCTCCATAAATGTGTAATTCCGATTTTTGAAGTTGTTGCCTTATGAATGGCCAAATGGCTTCTTTCAAATAGGTTATTGCATCGTAATTGGGCTCATGTAAAAAGTTACCAATGGTCACAAAGTGCGCTCGCTCTTCAAATTTTGGAAGCTTTTGAATGGTTTCCTTTGAAATTGGATCCAACATAAAAGGGAGATAGCAAAGTAAACGTTCATCCATCTTAAATTGCTCTTTCAGAATCTCCATTTCAGCTTCCGAAATGATAAAACTCAAATCGCATCGAAATATGCTGGCAATTTCACGCTTTGCTGTTTCGTTGAACAGATAAGTGTTATCAAATGGTATTTGTTCCTTAAATGCCTGTTGTCTTCCCTTGCGTAAACAATGCAAATCCTCGGTATCCAAAATTTTTAAGGCGTTGGGACACTGTTCTGTAACACGCCAGCCAAATTGCTCTTCCATCATAAAACGATCGAACAACACGATGTTGGGATTCAATTTCAGAATAAAAGCATCAAAACTTTCATCGTTCAATTGAATTGGGACCTGTTCGATTCCAATGGTGGTCAAATCAAATGCACGATCACTTTTGGCACATGGGCTCGCAAAAGTAATCGTGAAATTTTGGGACTTAAAAAAATGAATGAGCTGCATCATTCGGCTCCCTGCCGCAGAACTA
>DASWKU010000288.1:0-1715 GCA_036396455.1 Flavobacteriaceae bacterium | reverse complement strand
ACTTTAATAATTATAGTGATGTTTCAGGGAGTGAACACCAAAGAGCTAGACAATTTTTAGATGATGCTTATGCTAAGACTTATAATGATTTGCGTCAATCCCATATCGCAAAGTATCAAAGCTATTTTAACAGAGTTAAGTTAGATTTAGGAACTAGTACGCAAGAAGAATTACCAACAGATGTAAGATTACAACAGTTTAATAAGACAATCGATCCTTCGTTTGTAGCATTATATTATCAATTTGGGAGGTATTTATTGATTTCTTCATCGCAACCTGGTGGGCAACCAGCCAATTTACAGGGAATTTGGAATTATAGTATGCATCCTGCTTGGGATAGTAAATACACAATAAATATTAACACGGAAATGAATTATTGGCCGGCAGAAAAGGCAAATCTGTCTGAAATGCATGAGCCTCTTTTAAAAATGGTTCAGGAATTATCTGAAACTGGCCAAAAGACGGCCAAGGATATGTACGGTACACGTGGATGGATGGCACATCATAATACTGACATTTGGAGAATTACGGGAGCGGTAGATGGAGCAAATTGGGGTGTTTGGAATGCTGGAGGAGCATGGCTGAGTCAGCACTTATGGGAGCATTTTTTATATACCGGTGATAAAGATTATTTGACTTCCGTTTATAATGTTTTAAAAGGTACTGCGCTTTTTTATAAAGATTTTTTAGCAAAACATCCTTCAGGTGATTGGTTGGTTATTGCCCCGGGAAATTCTCCGGAAAATACACCACAAGCACATCAGGGTTCTGCTGTAAATGCAGGTTCTACCATGGATAATCAATTGGTGTTTGATGTGTTTAGTACTGTAATTAGTGCCTCTAAAATATTAGAAAAAGATGAGGAATTCGCTGATAGCATTCGTAAAATGCGTACCATGTTGCCTCCAATGCAAATTGGAAAACATAACCAACTACAAGAATGGCTTGATGATGTAGATAGTCCAACAGATAAACATAGGCATATTTCTCACCTATACGGACTATTTCCTTCAAATCAAATATCGGCTTACCGTACACCTTTGCTTTTTGCAGCAGCAAAGAATACACTAATACAACGAGGGGATGTTTCGACAGGTTGGAGTATGGGCTGGAAAGTTAACTGGTGGGCTAAAATGCAAGATGGAAATCATGCATATAAACTTATTCAAAATCAGCTAACACCTGTTGGGGTAAATGAAGGTGGTGGAACCTATAACAATCTTTTTGATGCACATCCACCGTTTCAAATTGATGGGAATTTTGGTTGTACTTCAGGAATTACAGAAATGTTAATGCAAAGTAATGATGGAGCCATACACCTAATTCCAGCATTACCAGATGTTTTTAATGAAGGAGATGTTAGTGGTTTGGTGGCTCGAGGTGGTTTTGAAATTAAAGACATGAAATGGAAAGGTGGAAAATTAATTTCTGTGAGTATTCTATCAAAACTAGGAGGGAATCTTAGATTGAGAGTTCCTAATGAAATGGAAAGTGGCGATGGAGATAGTCTGAGGGAAGCAAAAGGAGAAAATCCTAGTTTGTTCTATCAGTTAAGTGAAATTTCAAAACCAATTATTTCAAAAGAGTCAACAATTAAACCAATAAAAATCAAACCAACTTATTTATATGACATTAGCACCAGAAAAGGAGAAACTTATCATTTTACCATCAAAAAATAAGCAATGGAAATGAAAAATATTGACATTAATTATATT
>DASWKU010000287.1:0-5056 GCA_036396455.1 Flavobacteriaceae bacterium | reverse complement strand
CGTCGAGGTAGTTCATTGGATATACCTTAAAAAAACTTACTTTTGCCTTTATTACAATGCTTGGGAGGAGTAACATAAATTAAATTCTATGGTTGACACTATTGTCATTATACCTACATATAATGAAATTGAAAACATTGAAGCGATCATAAGGGCTGTTTTGGCTCAAAAAAAGGCGTTCCATATTCTAGTTGTTGATGACAATTCACCAGACCTGACTGCATTAAAAGTAAAAGAATTGCAAAAAGAATTTGAAGGGCAATTATTTCTTTTGCAGCGAACAGAAAAAACAGGTTTGGGTACCGCTTATATAGAAGGGTTTAAATGGTGCCTTGAAAAGGGGTATGATTATATCTTTGAAATGGACGCCGATTTTTCGCATAACCCCAACGATTTGGAAAAACTTTACTATGCCTGTCATTTGGACGGAGCAGATCTATCAATTGGATCGCGTTATGTAGATGGCGTTAATGTGGTCAATTGGCCTATGGGCAGAGTGTTGTTATCCTATGGAGCATCAAAATATGTGAGGTTGATAACCCGAATGAAAATTTACGACACAACCGCAGGCTTTGTTTGCTATAAAAGGCATGTTCTTGAAAGTATAGATTTAGATACAATTAAATTTGTGGGTTATGCGTTTCAAATTGAAATGAAATTTAAAGCCTACTTAAAAAAATTTAAAATTATTGAGATCCCAGTTATATTTACGGATAGGACAAAAGGGAAATCAAAAATGAGCGGGCGTATTATTTCTGAAGCCATTTTTGGAGTAATAAACATGAAGTTCAAAAGCCTTTTAGGTAAATGATATGAAGACAAATACGGTACTTATTAAAAATGCCAAAATAGTCAATGAGGGAGAAATTTTTGAAGGCGACATCTTTATTGAAGGTGAATATATCAAGGAAATTTCAAATTCAATTAGTGTAAAATCGGCAGACCAGTTTGTTATAGATGTTGAAGGGAATTATGTGTTTCCAGGAGTCATTGATGACCAAGTCCATTTTAGGGAACCGGGACTTACCCATAAAGCAACTATTGAAACCGAATCTAGAGCCGCTATTGCGGGTGGAATTACGTCTTTTATAGAAATGCCCAATACCGATCCCCAAACCACAACTATTGAAAGACTTGAAGAAAAATTTGAAATTGCAGCCAATACTTCTTATGCCAATTACTCCTTCATGTTTGGTGGAACAAATGACAATTTGGACGAAATATTAAAAGTAGATCCAAAATCCGTTGCTGGTTTGAAATTGTTTTTAGGATCTTCAACTGGAAACATGCTTGTGGATGACCCCGAAGTTTTGGAAAAAATATTTTCCAGCACCAATCTGCTTATTTCGGCACATTGTGAAGATGAGGCAACAATTAAGTCGAATCTGGAGCAACATATCAAAGAATTTGGTGATGATATTCCAATACAGTATCATCCTATCATTAGAAGCGAGGAAGCCTGTTATATATCGTCTTCAAAAGCCATTGAACTTGCAAAAAAAACGGGTGCTAGATTGCACGTGTTTCATATTTCAACAGGAAAGGAAACCAAATTGTTTTCGAATAGACTTCCCCTTAAAGACAAGAAAATTACTGCTGAGGTATGTATCCATCATTTATGGTTCAGTGATGAAGATTATGAAAATAAAGGAGCGCTCATTAAATGGAATCCAGCCGTAAAGACGGCCAAAGATAGAGACGAGTTATGGAAGGCACTTTTGGACAATAGAATTGATGTGATCGCCACAGACCATGCGCCTCATACTCTTGAGGAAAAGAAAGCGGTTTACACTAAAACGCCTTCAGGCGGACCAATGGTCCAACATGCGTTGATGGCTATGTTTGAAGCGCATCATAAAGGAAAAATCACTTTGGAAAAAATTGCCGAAAAAATGTGCCATAATCCCGCCATTTTATTTCAAATAGAAAAAAGAGGATTTATCAGAAAAGGGTATTTTGCCGATCTAGTGATTATAAACCCAAACAATCCTTGGTCGGTAAACAAAGAGAATCTTTTATACAAATGTGGTTGGTCACCCTTTGATGGCACGACGTTCAAATCAAGAATTACGCATACTTTTGTAAACGGAGCTTTGGTTTACAATAACTTTAAAATTATGGGGGTCAAGGCAGCAAAGCGATTAACTTTTGACAGATGAAAAAACTAATTTATATAGTTGTTTGTTTCCTTTTTTCATGTTATACAGCCATTGAAAAACCCAAAAAACCGGATAATCTGATTTCTGAGGAGAAAATGGTCGACATCATGTATGATGTGTTTTTACTGAATTCGGCCAAAGGTGTTAACAAAAGAGTTCTTGAGCTTAATGGGGTTTTACCAGAAAAATATGTCTTTGAAAAATACAATATAGACAGTACACAATTTGCCAATAGCAACAACTATTATGCTTACCATACCAAAACCTATGAGTCTATCCTAAATAGGATTAAAGAAAAAATAGACAGTAAGAAAAAAGAATATGAGGCTTTGGAAAAGGTTGAAGAGGCTGAAAGAAAGAGAAAAGCAGATTCTATAAGAGAAGTTCGAGCAAAAGAAAAAGATTCCTTGTTAAAATTAGGCGAGAAAATACCTGTAAAAAAACTTCAGAAAAATTAATTCAGTCCAAATCCTTTAAGAAATAACGGCTAACTTTTTGGATGGAATCCTCAATGGGTGTAAATTCAAAATTCAATGTCTTTTTGATTTTGGAGTTGTCAAAATAACGTTTGGTCCTCACTGTTTTGGCCAATTGCTTGGAAAGCCGTCTTCGTTTCCCCCTTAATTTATGATTCAACCAATCCAACCGCCAACCCAATTCCAGTACCAATTTACTGGCTTCTTTTTTTGCGGGTTCAACCTTTAGTGCTTTTGCAACCCTAGTTTGAAAATCATGAAACGATAAATGTTCTGAAACCAAAATAAAACGTTCATTTTTAATGGTGCTATCCATAAGTCGGGTCATGACATTGATAACATCCAAAATATCCACATAGCTGGAAACTCCGGTTGTGTAATAGGGAATACCCTTATAAATCTGACTAATTAAACTTCCACTACCTCCTGACCTCCAATATCCGGGGCCTAAAATGATTCCAGGGTTTACAATAACAACATCCAATCCTTCTTGTGAACCTCGCCAAACCTCAATCTCTGCACCATACTTGGTAATGGCATAAACACTATGGTCTTCTTCAGGATTCCAATGCGTTTCTTCATTGCTGTAGGTTTCTGAATTGATATCTTTTCCAATCGCTGCAACCGAACTAACATAACATAGCTTTTTTATTTTATTGGCAATACACAAATTAACAATGTTGGCAGTACCATGAATATTTATTTTACGAAGTTGGTGATATTTATCGGGTTCAAAAGACACAAATGCGGCACAATGGTACACGTGGGTGATATCCTGAAATGCAAGTTCCAAAGCAGGGATATCATTTATGTCCGCTTCAATCCATTGAATTTTGTTGTATAAGGTTTCAAAATCATTACTGTAATAAGAAAAGACCTTTTTTACAGAGTCCAACTTATGTTTCCTTCTGTAAATGGCCTTTACCTCTTTGCCATTCTTGATAAGATTATAAAGTAAGTGTGAACCCACCAAACCTGTTCCGCCTGTAATTAGTATCATATAACTAAAGTAAAGAATTATTCATTATTCAATAGTAATTATACATTGATTTTTATCTTTCCTGTGAAATAATAATTGTTAATTTTGGGCACAGGTAACCTCCGTATAATTTTTTCATTCAGTTCATGTAATTTTTGAATGAAAAAATTATGTTGGTTTGCCAAAAATAATATCAATACCACATTTATGGCTAATGCTTTTGTTGAAGAATTACGTTGGAGAGGCATGGTGCATGATATCATGCCCGGAACCGAGGAGCAATTGAATAAAGAGATGACCACAGCCTATATTGGCTTCGACCCCACTTCCGATTCCCTTCACATTGGAAGCCTTGTGCAAATCATTTTGTTGGTCCATTTTCAGAACTTCGGGCATAAACCCATTGCTTTGGTTGGAGGTGCAACAGGAATGATTGGTGACCCTTCCGGTAAAAGCGATGAACGCAATTTGCTGGACGAAAAGACCTTAAAGCATAATGTAGAAGGGATTAAAAAAGTGTTTTCCCGTTTTTTGGACTTTAATTCAAAAGCTCCCAATGCCCCAATTTTGGTCAATAATTACGATTGGATGAAAAATTTTACGTTTATAGATTTTGCCCGCGATGTCGGTAAACGCATTACGGTAAACTATATGATGGCAAAGGATTCTGTTAAAAATCGGTTGTCAGGTGAAGAAGGCAATGTTGGGATGTCGTTCACAGAGTTTACATATCAACTGATTCAAGGCTACGATTTTTATTACTTGCACAAACACTATCATTGCATGTTGCAAATGGGAGGAAGCGACCAATGGGGCAATATCACAACTGGAACCGAACTTGTTAGGCGCATGAATGTTGGTGAAGAAGCCAAAGCTTATGCAATGACATGCCCTTTAATCACAAAGGCTGACGGTTCTAAATTTGGAAAAAGTGAAGGTGGGAATATTTGGTTGGATGCCGATAAAACATCGGTTTACAAATTTTACCAATTTTGGTTGAATACCAGTGATGAAGATGCCGAAAAGTATATTAAAATCTTTACGTTTTTGGATAAGGAAACCATAGCATCCTTGATTTCTGAACATAAAACGATGCCACATTTAAGAGTTCTACAAAAACGCTTGGCCAAGGAAGTGACCACATTTGTGTACTCCAAAGACAATTTTGAAAATGCTGAAAAGGCTTCCAATATGTTGTTCAGTAAATCCTTTAAAGCCGATATTAAAACCCTTGATGAGAAAACCTTTTTGGATGTTTTTGAAGGAGTTCCCCAAGCAGAAATTCCAAAATCTGAATTCAGTGAAGGGTTGGACATGATTGCAGCCCTTTCAGCAAAAACCAACTTTTTGGCTTCCAATGGAGAAGCCAGAAGAGCGTTAAAGGAAAACTCAATTTCTGTTAATAAGGAACGGGTTGGTGAAGACCATATATTGACCTCAGA
>DASWKU010000286.1:0-7780 GCA_036396455.1 Flavobacteriaceae bacterium | reverse complement strand
ATACTTTGCATATTTTTCGTCATCCAATATCTGGAATAAAACACCGGCCTTTTGTAGTATCAGAAAGTTTTTTTTGTGACGTTCATGTGTATAGCCTCCAGAAAAATCTTTTGGGATTGGCACTTCAATGCCATTTAAAATCTCTGCATCCACCTCAGCTTTTACTTTTGCCAAGGTTTCATCGAAAAGAGGGATGGAGCCCAACTCTGTTTTGATTTTTTCAACACCTGCTTTGGTGAGTATTAAACTTGGGTGTTCTTGTGGTTTTGAATTTTTTTCTTTAGATGTTCTTTTTGATTGTGCTTTACATGAAAATACAAGCAAGAGCAAAACGACCAAAGTAAGTTGTATTTTATTTTTTAAAAACATGTACTATTTTTTAATTAGAATCCCTAAATTGGAACCATCAGTTGCCTTTCCTTTTAATTCAGATTTTTCAGATAATTTATAAGTGCCTTCCACAAAATTGGGATCCAATTCCCAAAGATTTTCAATGGTATATTTTTGGTCTCCTGAAACTACAATTTTTTCAGACTTATGGAAGTTATTATTTAAAATATTTACAATGGGTTCACCAACAACCAAATGCATTTGTATGGCTTTTGAATTGATGAAAATGTTATTTAAAATATCGTTTTCCTGAACGCCATAGAGTGAAATAGCCGCATTGAATTTATTTCTTTTTCCATGGCCTACATTATCAAACACATTATGATCAAGCTCTAAAAAAGGACCAAATGTACTTTCATCCGTTCCACCTCTGTAAAGCCTTAGGGCAGTTCCTTGTACATCTTTAAATACATTATTCTTCATGATAACATATTCAGCGTTGTAAACACCTTTATCATCGGTTTCTTTGTCCAGTGCCATAATATGTCCCGTAATATTTTTAAAGGTTGAATTTTGAATGCTTATTGTGTCTGCAAATGTGCTTGGATATATTTTGAATACATCAAAAGAATGATTGACATCCAAATTAACAAACTCGCAATTATCAATGAACAATTTATAGTTTTTGTTCATGGAATATTTACTGGTTGTTATGACCGAATTCCCAGAATAATCTGGAGATTTTGCTCCATCAAATGTAATCCCTTGAAGAGAAAGACTCCCTCCATTTTGAATGGAAATGGCAGACATTTTCTCGAATAACACAATAGCTTTTTTATTGCCACTTGCTTTAAATGTTAAGGGATATTTCACTTCTATGGTTTTGGTCAACTCATAGGTTTTACCCGAAGACAATTCAATCACATCACCCGGTTCAGAAGATTTTACAGCCTCCATTAACGTGTTGATTCCTGGTTCTACCTTGATTGTATTCCCTGAATTTAAGGCAATTTCAGTGTCCGTTTTAGGATACCAACTCACTCCTGTATTTTCTTTGGTTGCAATATTTGGACTTATACTTACTTTGGTTTTAATAGCTTTTGATTCCGGAATTAAAAATCCGTTTTCATTTTTAACCAGTTCAATTTCTGCTTTTTCAAATCCTTTGGAAATTCCTGTTTCTAGGTTAGCGCTTGTGATATTGTCATTAAATGCAATACCGCTTATGTCATCATAAATAGTAAATAAATCACGTTTTGTGTCGTGGTAAAAAATGTTTTCTGAAACTACCGAATTAATTGGAGTCGCACGACGTTCGGCATCACTTCCGGCACACAACTGAATATTGTCACAATTGATGAAGGTGTTATTTTTAACTACGGCATCTTCCACTTGAAAATATCTATTGATTGGCGAATTGGGCACACCATTCATGATTACAAAGGCTCCCCTAAAACGATATCCTGTAAGCCCAATATGATAATTGTTTATCACGGTTTGTTGACCATTTATAACCCGAACACCTCCTGTACTTGGTTTTCCGTTTCCTATAAAAACATTGCCATCCACCATAGTTTCATTACCATGACGCATCGTTAATGTGCCGGTACATTCAAAAAACGTGTTGTTTTTATAGGTGTTTTGACAAGATTTATTCGAAATGATTTCATGCTCACCATTGCATCTATCAAAGTAATTGGATTCGACCACTGTTTTGGAGTTTGTTAAAGAATAATGGCTTGTTCCAATACGCAAGGTTTCGCCACCATTTGAACCAAAAGTTGGACGCGGACCAAAATAGTTATGGTCAATTTGATGATGGTTTTCCCTACTTTCCTCTTTATCCAACCTAACAGCAACCGTAACTCCTAAATTTCTTTTCCCCGCAATATGGTTATGGTCAATTCTATTGTTTTTCCCATAAATGCCTATCCAATAATCCTGTTCTTGACGCTCCGGATTATTGAAATTATCAATAACACATTCGGTTAGACGGCAGTTATTGGCCAAAGTATTTTCATCCTTTCTAAACGAAATCACTTCATTGGTTGGGGTATAACCGTTTTTAAACACTAGACCTTCAACAATAAGATGTTCTCCTGCAATTCTTAAATTTGAGGCACCTTCCAATGTTACTTTTCCTTTTTCCTCAACCGTTAAGGTGATTGGATTTTCAGGTGTGCCTTTTCCTTCAAATAGCAATTCTGCATCCTTCCAAACGCCGTTGGCCAATGTAATTATGTTCCCCGGTTGCGCGTTACCAACAGCTTGATTGAACGCTTCTATATTTTTAACAAGGCCAGCGTTTGATTTTTCTGAATTACACGATAAAACCAATAGAAGAGCGAATATAATATTGAGGAGAGGGCTTTTAAAAGTCATTGTATTTGTCTTTATCTTTTGAAATTCTTATTTTATATATTTTAATGCGTTACCGTTAATTCATAGTATTTTATGGTTGAAGAAGCGTTAGCATCCACCGAACCCAAATAATTGCCTGCCTTAAAATAATTTTCGAAGGGCCATTTGGCAAGACTGATATCTTCATAAATAAATGGAGCATCATGGTTTAATTGCAATTCCAATTTACCTGAACTGGCAGTAATTTTAAAAGTAAATGGTTCGTAACCAACATAACCAAAATTATGTTTGATATCTGACCATGTATTGGAAGAAACATCGAGCAAATCATCGCCTTCTGTATTCTCATTGACCAATGATTTTTTGTAAGCCCATAAGTAACCATTTATCCAGGTCATTTTTAACAATGGCGGCCCATTATTGGAAGAAAAACCATGTGTGGCCATATCTTCTATGGAAATTATGCCATGTATTTGCATAACAATGACCTTTGGAAACGTTGACGAGCTTCCAGGGTTATTGGTGACATGGACCACTTTTAGCTTGCCCGTCATGGTACCCCCTTCGGTTAAGGTCCAATTTTCTCTTGAATTGTTCGGATTGATAAGTTCCCTCAATTCTGTTCTCGAATAGGAACTATTGGCTGTAGAAACATCTGGAAATGTATAGAATACTATTGAACCGTCTGAAGTATCATCATACATATAGGGTTTAACTGCTTCCAGAGTTCGATAACCATTATTGATAAGTTGTGAGGGTTGGTATTCATCTGGACTGCCATTGTTGTTTTCATCAACAGGCAAAGTAACTTTCCAATGGGAAAAATCAATGTTGGCATAAAGTGGGGCAGGAACTATAGGATCTGGATTCTCTTCAACAACATCAATGTCTTCAGATTCTGTATTAGGGGTAACCTCATCAGAAGAAGAACAACCGTAAACAACAGCACTAATTAATAGGATGCGCATACTTTTTTTCAAGAAAAGTTGAAAAGATTCAATCGAGTTCATCATTATCATTAAATTGGTTAACCAATTTGGTAAACCAAAAATACTTTATTTTTTCAATTATGCAAACTAATGGACTGTAAAATATGGAACTAACCCAAAATTAGGTGAAAAATGAAAGTATATTCAACTAAAAATAATCTGTTAAAGCAATCATTCCATTATAAGAAATAAGACAAGAGAACAGCAAAGCAGAAAACAAACCAATGTTCACATATAAATTTGTATTATAGTCTTTCATTAAGTTTTTATTGTTCACCAATAGTATAATTCCAAGAACAACTATTGGTAAAACAAAGACATTAAAGACCTGTGATAAAATTTGTACCTCAATTGGATTTGAACCCAAAATTGGACCAATCAACGCAACCAAGCATGCTACCGCGGTAATGATTCTAAATTGTTTTGAATTGGTGTCCAATTCTCCAGATTGATAATCCGCAACCAAAAGCGGTGCAATGAGCAAACATGGAAATATGGATGATAATCCGGCACTTAATGCTCCAAAAAAGAAAATGGTAACGGCCAATTTTCCTGTAACAGGCTCCAATGTATTTGCCATATCAAGAACTTGTGTTACCACTTTTCCTTGATGAAATAAGGCACCACAAGCTACGGCCATGATGGTCCCACTTATAATAAAAATCAAGATGGCTGCGGTAATGGAATCCTTTTTTTGCTGATTTAAATTTTTGATGGTCCATCCTTTTCCTTTAACAAAAAGTGGGCGCGATAAAAAGGTTGCTGCTGCCATGGTAGTGCCAACAAATGCTGCTACCAACATTTTACCTCCCGGAACTTCCGGTATGGTTGGAATTAAACCCTTAATGACATCCATTGGAAGCGGCTGCACAAAGAAAAGTGAAATAATAAAAGACAGTCCCATAATGGAAACGAAAATCACCAGTATTTTTTCAAAGAATGAATATTTACCAACCAGCATGATCGCATAAAAAATACCGATAATCAAAACCGCAATGGTTAGAACTGTTCCATATTTAAACTCACTTATGGCACCAAAATTAATGACAAGAATTTCATAGATGATATTTGAAGAAATTCCCAATATGCCCATTAAAGAATTCCATTGTCCAAAGGTAATCCCGACAATAATTAATATTGCCAGCACCTTCCCAAACTTCAAATGCTTTTTAAATCCGTAAAGTGCGGTTTCCCCTGTAATCAAGGCGTAATTACCATAGACAAACATTAAGATTCCAGAGAACAGACAACTCAATAACAGTACCCACAATAACTGCATTCCAAATTTGCTTCCAGCAACAATCATAGAGGTTACACTACCCGTACCTATGGTATAACCAATGGCAAAAATGCCGGGACCAAAACCTAAAACGACCGCAATGATTTTACCCAATAATGATTTCTTAATTTCAGTTGTAGGCATACTATTTTGGTTGAGTTAGTTATTAAGTTTCAAATCTATTTTATCTCCTGGTTGAAGTTTTGCATTTTCCGTTGATAAAAAACCTTGAAACGAAATTTGAAATTCTTTATCACTTAAAGATTGAATGGTTAGCGTATCGTTTTCCAATTTTAAAAAAACATCGGCTTCACCAGAAAACAACATTTTGACAGCATTGAATTCCAATTTTTTAACTGAAAAGAAAATATCTTTGCCACCCTTGGTCAAGGAAATTGGATTCGATCCATCAAACTTCCATTTGGAATGATTTACGGTCCAGCCTTTTAATTGAGGGCTGATCGTTTCTTCATCAATTCGGTCATCATATTTTCCAAAAGGAAAAATGACGGATATAAAACTGAAATTGGTTTTATTGGTTTTTGATGTAACTGCCCATCCTTTTCCTCTTGTGCCAGAAGTAAAAACTGAATCTATAGTTACCAATTGATAAATATCACTACCAGAGCCATCATTAAATGTTGACCGTATCAAATTTGGACCTTCTTCCAAACTGTAATGGCCTTGCCAAATTTGCTTATAGGTATGGGGTTTATCTGATTTGAAATTGTCCTTTACAATCCAAAAATCGTCTTTTAAATACATAACTTGTCTGGTATAATCAACCCCAATATTTTCAAAACCATTATGGCTTCCAACATAAATATCCAAATCATTATCGATTTTCCAGGCAATCGTTTTTGGTTGGGGCAATACTTTGAATTTCCCAAAACCACTGCCACCTTGGTTAGATGTGTATTCTTTTCCTTGTAGCTCATCATCAACCAAAGCCACATTTTTAACCATCGAATTTTTAAAGAATTCCAAATCCTTAAGCGAATACCTGACTTGGTAGTTGGGTAAAATAACGTGACCGTTCGACATTGCCTGAATACCCAACATATCACCATGTTGATGATCAGGTTTTTCATCATCAAGTCCGTTGGAAATAATCATCACCTTATCTTTAGGTTTCCAACCTTCACGCATCACATAATAACCAGTAGTTGGAAAGGCTACCGATTTAAATTCAGGTGTTTTAGATTCAATATGATTGAGTATTTTTAACTGCGAATCATTGACGTACCAAAACATTTTTGGTTCTACATGATCATTTGCAAAGTAACCCATTTCAGGGTCTTCAAACAGCAAATAGCCTAAAGTTAAAGCACCTGAAATATCATTTTTTTCGGACCAAGGAGGGGACGTGTCATCGGAAAGTACAGGTGCCGATTTATCTGGATACGCTATTTTAGTAAGGGTCGTGAATAGCGATTTTAACTTGTATTCCCAGAAATCGTTCACTTGTATATTGCTGTTTTTGGCCAATTGATACACATAAAAATAATTATCAATATCGCTCATGTGATAATGTACCGTACGTTCAAACTGAAAGCCATCGTCATTAATTTCTTTAGCTAAATGTGCTTCTAACAATTCCATGGAACGTTCATGCCATTTATCGGTATTTTTAAAATCCCGGAACAAAATAGAAAGCATGGCCAATGCCGACATGCCTCTGGTTTGATGGTTTCCAGGAACAAATTTGGTATTGGATTCATATAGGCTGGAACCATGTTGCAATAAGGTGGCGATGGTTAAAAGTTGGTCTTGGTCTGAATACTCATTTTCTCCCAAAAACATATTAACCTGAGTTCGATTAATATTTAGTCATGTTTTATTAGTAAAAAAGATAGATTTTTAGTAAATTAAAGGGTTGAATTTCAATTCATTAATCTAAAAATCTATCTATGATAATCTACTCTAAAATTACTGAAATTTTTTGTATCGTTGACGAGTTTTGCAAAGAATATGACCAAATTGTTGACAAACACCTGATTGGCAGCCCCTCAAAACGTCCGCCCGTCATGTCCAAAAGCGAAATATTGACCATTATGATTATTTTTCAGCTGAGTGGGTTTAGGACTTTTAAGCATTTCTATCTGTTCTATATCCAAAAGCACATGAAAAAAGAGTTTCCATGCACCGTGTCCTACAACAGGTTTACAGAGCTGATGCAGCAAAACCTAATGCCTTTGGCCCTGTTCCTGAAAACCTGCTGTTTGGGCAAGTGCACGGGCATTTCTTTTATGGACTCCACCCCGGTACGGGTCTGCAAGAACAAACGCATCCCCCGCAACAAAGTTTTCAAGGGCATTGCCAATACCGGAAGATCCACCATGGGATGGTTCTATGGTTTCAAGTTGCATATCGTCATAAACGAAAAAGGGGAGATACTCAACTTCACGATAACAAGAGCAAGCGAAGACGATAGGTCGCCTTTAAAGAACGAACGTTTTCTCGATAAAATATTCGGCAAATTATTTGCCGATAAGGGCTATATCGGCAAAGAACTGGCGCAACTCCTGTTCGTTGACGGGGTGCAGCTCATCACACAGATCAAAAACAACATGAAGAACTGCTTGATGACAATGGGCGATAAGATACTGCTCAGAAAGCGATCTGTCATTGAAACGGTCAACGATGAACTGAAAAATATCTGTCAAATCGAACACTCTAGGCACAGAAGCTTTGGCAATTTCTTGACCAATCTCATCTCCGGGTTGATAGCATATAGCTTTTTGCCCAAAAAACCATCCATAAAGTTTTCTGCCGAAAATACCAGTCAAATTTGCCTGTTTTAATAATCGAACTCAGGTTA
>DASWKU010000285.1:0-3145 GCA_036396455.1 Flavobacteriaceae bacterium | reverse complement strand
CCTTTACAACATCATCGCTATTTGGCAACCATTGCTCCAGCAAAACTGGGGAATATGGCGCAGGTGTATCGGCCGTATTAATTTTTACAACTGGAGCATCCAAATAGTCAAAAGCCTCTGATTGCACGATATAGGTGATTTCAGTAGATACATTACCGAATGGCCAAGCTTCTTCCAATATAACCAATCGGTTCGTTTTTTTGACCGATCTTAAAATGGCTTCTTTATCCAAGGGTCTAACAGTCCGTATATCAATGATTTCGCATGAGATCCCTTCCTTTTCCAATTCATTGGCCGCCTTGTAAGCCTCTTTAATGATTTTCCCGAAAGATACAACGGTGACATCCTTTCCTTCCCTTTTGATTTCTGCCACACCTATCGGAATGGTATATTCCCCTTCAGGAACCTCACCTTTATCGCCATACATTTGTTCACTTTCCATGAAAATTACGGGGTCGTCATCCCTTATGGCAGATTTCAGCAATCCTTTGGCATCATAAGGATTTGAAGGCACAATCACCTTTAATCCCGGAGTATTGGCAAACCAACTTTCAAAGGCCTGTGAATGGGTAGCGGCCAATTGTCCTGCCGAAGCCGTTGGGCCCCGAAACACGATTGGGCATTTAAATTGTCCACCGGACATTTGCCTAATTTTTGCGGCATTATTGATGATTTGGTCAATTCCAACCAATGAAAAGTTAAAGGTCATGTATTCTACAATGGGCCGGTTACCCGTCATGGTCGAACCAACGGCAATCCCCGCAAAACCAAGTTCAGCTATTGGGGTATCAATCACCCGTTTTGGCCCGAATTCGTCCAACATTCCCTTTGAAGCTTTGTAGGCTCCATTATATTCTGCCACTTCCTCGCCCATCAAATAAATGCTCTCATCCCTTCGCATTTCCTCACTCATAGCTTCACAAATAGCTTCTCTAAATTGAATTGTCCTCATTCCTGTTATTGTCTTCCCCTAGGAAAGCACATCTTAAGTTAAAAATAAATTGAGTAGCAAAAATAACAATAAAACAAAAACTATGAAGTATAGAATTATTTAAAAATTTATTATGCGTGCATAGTATATATTCAGAATAAAATAATTAACTTCGTAACCTGAATTCAGGCTACCATTAAATGGTTGAAATCTGCCTATTTTTTTAGGATGATTTTTTCGAATTCGCTCAAAAAAATTATAAATACTTTATAATGAAAATATTAGTGTGCATAAGTCATGTTCCTGATACGACTTCAAAAATTAATTTTACTGAAGGCGATACCAAATTTGATACCAACGGTGTTCAATTTGTGATCAATCCAAACGACGAATTTGGTTTGACACGAGCCATGTGGTTTAAGGAAAAACAAGGTGCCAGTATTGATGTTGTTAATGTAGGAGGCCCAGAAACAGAACCTACCTTACGTAAAGCTTTGGCCATTGGTGCAGATGCCGCCATTAGGGTCAATACAGCAGCAACTGATGGCTACGCTGTTGCCAAACAATTGGCCAGTGTGGTGAAAAATGGAGGTTACGATTTGGTGATTGCCGGTCGGGAATCCATCGATTATAATGGTGGAATGGTCCCTGGCATGTTGGCTGCTTTGACCAATTCCAATTTTGTAACGAATTGCATCGGTTTGGAAATTGAAGGCACCAACGTAAAAGCTGTTAGGGAAATTGACGGAGGAAAAGAAAATGTTTCAACGTCGCTCCCCTTGGTTATTGGCGGACAAAAAGGCCTGGTCCAAGAAAGTGATCTACGTATTCCAAATATGAGAGGTATCATGATGGCGCGCCAAAAACCATTGACCGTTTTGGATCCCATTGAGGCCAACCCAGAAACAACATCAGTCAAGTTTGAAAAACCTGCTCCAAAAGGGGCGGTCACTTTGGTGTCGCCAGACAATTTGGATGAATTGATAAACCTACTTCATAATGAAGCGAAGGTCATATAATAAACAAATAGCAAGCACCAAATTCCAGTAGGTGAGCTTTGGAATTTGGTCCCGATAGCCATCGGGATTTTAATTTGAAATTTAAGAAAAATTATGTCAGTTTTAGTATATACAGAATCCGATCAGGGAAAATTTAAAAAAACAGCTTTGGAAGTTGCTTCTTATGGAAAAGAGGTCGCCAAATTATTAGGCACAACGGTTACTGCCATTACCATTAATGCAGATGATATCTCGGTGTTGGGAAATTATGGCGCAGATAAGGTTTTGAAAGTCAACAATTCAAAACTAGATGTCTTTAATGCCAAAGCTTATGCAGAAATTATAAAACAAGCGGCTGAGAAAGAAGGTTCAAAAGTTGTTATTATAAGCTCCAGTGCCGATTGCAAATATCTTGCACCTATTCTGGCTGTTGGTTTAGACGCAGGTTATGCTTCCAATGCGGTTGGGGTGCCTTTAAACACTTCTCCATTTACAGTAAAGCGTACTGCTTTTTCCAATAAAGCATTTAACAGTATTGCCATTAATACGGATGTGAAATTGATAGGCCTATCAAAAAATTCATTTGGATTGATTGAAAGTAAAGGAAACGCTACAGCAGAAGCTTTCTCACCCTCAATTCCTGAAAATGGGGTGCATGTAGATTCTGTGGATAAAATTACTGGTAAAGTTACTATTGCGGATGCCGAAATTGTGGTTTCAGGTGGACGCGGGCTTAAAGGACCTGAAAATTGGGGAATGCTTGAAGAACTTGCCTCGGTTCTTGGGGCTGCGACTTCCTGTTCAAAACCCGTCTCAGACCTTGGTTGGCGGCCACATAGTGAACATGTTGGCCAGACCGGAAAACCTGTTGCTGCCAATTTATATATTGCCATAGGTATTTCTGGAGCAATACAGCATTTGGCCGGAATCAATGCTTCAAAAGTAAAAGTTGTTATCAATACCGATCCCGAGGCGCCATTTTTTAAAGCTGCAGATTATGGCGTGGTTGGTGATGCTTTTCAGGTGGTTCCCTCTTTAATAGAAAAATTAAAAGCATTTAAAGCGCAACAATAAATATTTTTTATAACTTGTATCTTTAAAGGGCTGTTTAAGTTGAGTATAAATTGCACAATCTTCATTTTGCAGTTGGTAAAGTCCTAATTTAAACAGTTCTTTACGTTTTCAAAATTATGAGTCTGGTTCGCTTAAACATAAA
>DASWKU010000284.1:0-17416 GCA_036396455.1 Flavobacteriaceae bacterium | reverse complement strand
TTATTTTCAAATGAAAATCTATTCAAAGAAAATTCAGTATTGAGTTTTGGTAAACTGCGAGCAAGTTATGGTATAACTGGTAGTGATAATATAGGGGACTATAGATTTCTGGATACATATAGTACTACAAGTTTTGAATATAATGGAATTTCTACTTTAAAACCTACAGGTATTTTCAACCCTTTATTGGCTTGGGAAGAAAATAAAAAATTGGAAGCTGCTTTGGAACTAGGATTTTTTAAGGATCGAATATTGTTAAATGCAGCTTGGTATCAAAATCGTTCATCAAATCAATTAATTGGAATCCCTTTAGCGGGTACAACTGGATTTAATAGTATAGAAGGAAATTTTGATGCAACAGTAGAAAATACTGGATTTGAATTAGATTTAAGTACAGTTAATGTTCAAAATAAAAACTTCAGTTGGAGAACTACTTTTAATATAACAGTGCCAAAAAACAAATTAATAAAGTTTGAAAATATTGAAAATTCAACCTTTGCAAATAGGTATAGAGTTGGCAAATCTTTGAATATTGTTCGCTTTTATCAGGCTTTAGGTGTAAATCCAGACACCGGAATATATGAGTTTGAAGATTTTAATCAAGATGGTGTGATAGATAGAATTGATGATAGACAGATTATTAAAGATTTCACTCCTAAATTCTATGGAGGTTTAGGGAATTCAATAAGCTATAAGAATTTATCTTTAGATTTTTTCTTTCAATTTAAAAAACAACTGGGATATAATCATTTCAGAGAAGAAGCATTAGTTGGATTTAGACTTAATGGTCCAGTTGAATTATTTAATCGTTGGCAAGAACCGGGGGATATTACTTCAATACAGCGTTCTGGATACTTAAACCCTGCTAATGGATTAGGTACTGCTAGCGTAAATCAAGGGGAGAGTAATGCTGCAGTTACAGATGCATCTTTTATTCGCTTGCGTAACATATCATTAACTTATAGAGTGCCAAAAAATATAAGCCGAGGTATAGATTTAAGTGTATATCTACAAGGCCAAAATTTGTTAACTATTACTGGATACAAATATAGAGATCCAGAACAATCAGGAAATCACATTCTTCCTCCCCTGAGGCAAATAACTTTAGGTCTTAATCTAGGTTTTTAATTTTAAATATTTAGCGTAATGAAAAAAATAGAAAACAAAACATATAATGACTTCTCAAAGAATGATTCTTTTGAATATCTTATTAAAACTACAAAATTTGGTATCCTTTCTCTTTTCATCTTGGGATTGGCAGCTTGTTCAGATTTTGTAGAGATAGACCCACCAAAAAATACATTGGTTACAGAAACTGTGTTTGAAGAT
Source organism: Flavobacteriaceae bacterium (assembly GCA_036396455.1). Classification (GTDB taxonomy): domain Bacteria; phylum Bacteroidota; class Bacteroidia; order Flavobacteriales; family Flavobacteriaceae; genus Geojedonia. Next base: position 16,087 of record DASWKU010000284.1, on the reverse strand, counting down.
GCATCCACGGTAGAATCTGCATTGGCAAATGTTTACTATAACATGAGAGAAGATGGTATGGTCTCTCCCAATTTTGGATTAGGAATTTTAATGAGTTCCTATAGTGACGAATTGGACTATTACAACTTTAATTCAAAATTTTTAAACATTTATAACCATAATGTAATTGATACTGATGATACAGCATTAAGCTGGTGGATTCATGCATACAACATAATATATGCGGTCAATGATATTATTAAAGGCGTAGATAATTCAAGTGCATTAACAATTGCAGAGCGAGAAGAATTTAAAGGACAAGCTGTATTTGTTAGAGGGTATATGCATAGCCTATTAGTAGCACTGTATGGAGATGTACCTTATATCACGACAACTAACTATTTAGAAAACAATACGGTATCACGTATACCCGAAAGTCAAGTTTATGCTAATATTATTACAGATTTAAAGGAAGCAATAAATTTATTGGATGATGCAGATAACAGTGGAGAACATGTAATTCCTAATAAATCAGTAGCAAAGGCTTTATTAGCTAGAATATATTTGTATACAGAGAATTGGGAATTGGCAGAAGAAACGTCGTCCGAAATTATTAACGCATTTAATTTAGAAATAGATGTAACCAAAGTTTTTTTAAAGGAGTCTCCTGAAACCATATGGCAATTCAAACCTGGTGATTATCCTCAAAATAATTCTCAAGTAGCTCAATGGTTAATTATCAGCTTTATTCCAGGACAATCATACGCAATAACCGAAAACTTATTAGACGCATTCGAATTAGATGATTTAAGACTCACTAATTGGATTGGAAGTTATACAAGTACAAATGGGTTAACTACTTTGCATTATGCCTATAAGTATAAAGAGACCTTCAATACAACAACTATGTCTATTGAGTATTATATAATTTTCAGGTTAGCAGAACAGTATTTAATCCGAGCTGAAGCCAGAGCATATCAAGGTAATATTATTGGTGCACAACAAGATTTAAATGCCATCAGAAATAGATCAGGTTTACCAAATACAACGGCTGCCACAATGAATGATTTACTAGATGCAATTCTGCAAGAACGATATTTAGAGTTATTTACTGAAGGGCATCGTTGGTTTGATTTAAAAAGAACAGGTAAAGCAAGTGAGGTATTAAGTCCTATCAAATCTAACTGGAAGGAAACAAATATTTTATTCCCTATTCCTGCAAATGAAATAGAGTTAAATCCAAACCTAAAACCACAAAATCCGGGGTACTAACCAATTTAAAAATGGTATAAATATTCATTCTGCCACCCTCTTAGTTAGAGGGTTGGCAGACAGGATATTGCCTGATAAAATTTCATGCAAACATAGTGTATTCAAATCTTTGGATAGACAATATTTAATTATAAAAGATATAGGCGAAAGACCTTGAAAACGACTAAAAATTATAAGGAAAAAATAATGAAACATAAACTTAAAAGAATTTCTATAATTCAGTTACTAATGTATTTGTGCTTGACTATTAATGGATGGTCTCAAGAAAAAACTGACATAATATTGCAAGCAAATGTAGATTGGGAAGAATTGGATAGCATTAAAGACTATTTTGGTACGCCCAAAGAGGGGATGTCCTTCTTAGAAAGAAGACAATATGATGACTATATAGCTACTAAAAAAAGTAAACTGGCAGCAGATTTTTTAAGGAATTATCCGGACAACCCTCATTATGATGAAGTACTAAACATGTATTTCCATTCCACTTTTGCGCCATATTTTATAAAAGAAAAAATTTCAGACAGTCTAGTCCATATATTAAATCAACTTTCTATTCAATTAAAAGAAGCAAAATCCAATGACTTAAAAGTTAAGCTAATATGTAAGCTTAATAGAACGTTGCCAATAAATAATCATGCTTTAGAGCAATGGTTACAAAATGGAAGCGCATTGGTAACTAAAATATTAGAGTCAAATGCCTCTTTAGATTATAAAATGAATCTTGAACAGCGCTTATTTAATCGAGATATTGATTTAGCATTAAAGCGCTACCAAGCTTTATACAAAGATCCTAACGAAATATATTATTGGAAACAATTTGATGCTCAATATTGGGAACCTTACCGTTTGCGGATGATAGGACTTTTAAACAAGTATTCAAACATAGAATCTATGGCAACTTATGTTCAGAGTTTTATTGGATATGTTTCAAGTTATTCCCCATCTCTCAAAGAAACCTATTGGAAAGATTTCCTTAATAAAACCAATAACACTGTTCCGTTGGCAGACCAACCTGCTTTTAAAGTATTACATAAAATAGCTACAGAAAATCTAGAGGCTATAGAGTTTTTAAAAGTAGCAAGCCCGAATAAACCGTTGGAAATGAGGTTTGCTGATATGGATGGCAATACAATAGATCTTGATAATATGAGAGGAAAAGTTGTTTTAATTGATTTCTGGTCCATTCGATGCGTTCCCTGTATCAAAGAAATGCCCCATCTAGTAGATATGTACAAAAAGTATCGAGATCAAGGTTTTGAAGTTATTGGAATTGTGGCCGAAGGAGATGATGCAAAAGAAGCCGTATTAAAAATTACTCAAAAAGCAAATGCAACTTGGCCACAAAGCTTAGATAAAGGCAAAACAACAACAGTAAGTTATCTTTCATTATTCAATATATCTTCATTTCCAACAGTCTGGTTGTTGAATAAAGAAGGAAAACTTGTAGATAAACAAGCTCGTGGGAATCGCTTAGAGCCTCTAATTCGTAAACATTTAGGACTTGAACAATTGAAATTTGATTATAGAAATCCATCGTTTAAGTTAAATCCTAATAATGAAAGAAAGTAAAAAGTATTTATGCATAAAAAATAATGTCAATGGAAAATCCAAGATTAAAAATTGAAAATCTATCTCATCAATATACATCACAATGGGCAGTTAAAGATGTGAGCTTTGATATTAAATACAATGGTGTTATTGGGCTTTTAGGGTCTAATGGTGCGGGCAAATCAACATTAATGAATACCATGTGTGGCACCTTATATCAAACCAAAGGGGATATTTTTATAAATGGGATAGATATTCGAAAAAACCCTAAAGATGCCAAAAAACAAATTGGATTCTTGCCCCAAAAAGCACCGTTACATCTTGATTTGACTGTAGATGAATACTTGTGGCATTGTGCAAAATTAAGGTTAATCGAAAATCATTTGATTTCTGATGCAATTGCTGAGGCCAAGTCAAAATGTGGTATCATGCATTTTAGTAAGAGATTATTAAAAAACCTTTCAGGAGGATACCAACAACGGGTTGGCATCGCTCAAGCCATTGTACATAAGCCTTCTTTTGTCGTATTGGATGAGCCGACAAATGGTTTAGATCCCAATCAAATTATTGAAGTTAGAAACTTAATCAAAAAAATAGCAAAGGACTGTTCTGTGCTGGTTTCGACACATATACTCTCTGAGGTTGAAGCCATTTGTGACCATATAAAAATGATTGAAAATGGAATTATGGTTTTTGAAGGAACTATTGAAGCGTTTCATAATGTAATTGAAACCAATACCATTTTAGTGAAGATGAAAACACCTCCTTCTACTAACGTATTAGAAAAAATCAAAGGTGTAGATGCAGTTGAATTATTAAATATCAAATCAGGATTATTCCGATTTAAAATTAACGGCGAAAAAGATATGCTTGAGAATATCATTAAACATAGTATTAAAAGTAACTGGCGATTGTATGAGATTAATAGTGAAAAAGCTTCACTCGAAGAAATATTTGCCGCTTTATCAAAAAAAGATTTTGTCAATTAAAACTAGAATGAATTTATGAATACAATCTTTAATATTACGAAGACAGAACTTAAAACCTTGTTTTATTCCCCTATAGCGTGGCTTATTCTTGTCATCTTTACGATACAGACAAATATTACATTTTCAGATCTATTCGAGGGGTATTTAAAGTTTGCTGAAACAGGATATAGATTAACAGATCTTACCACAAGTATTTTTACAGACCCAATGGGAGCTAGAACAGTTTTCATAAAAATGCAAAACAATCTATATCTCTATATTCCTTTATTAACAATGGGTTTAATGAGTAGGGAAATTAGTAGTGGGTCAATAAAATTGCTGTTTTCTTCTCCTGTTTCTTCTCATCAAATAGTGTTCGGTAAATACCTTACAATGTTACTTTATGGGTTAATTCTAATAGGTATTTTATCAATTTCTGTCATTTTTGGAAACATTGGTATTAATAACCTGGATGTTCCGTACCTGCTTTCAGGATTATTAGGGATATATCTATTAATATGTGCTTATTCTGCCATTGGCTTATTCATGTCGTCACTAACCTCATATCAAGTTGTTGCGGCGTTTAGTACGTTAGCACTTTTAGGAGCCTTAAATTATGTTGGGACAATCGGGCAAGGTATTGAATTTGTGAGGGAAGTAACCTATTGGTTATCCATGTCCGGTCGTTCAGAAACTATGATTTCTGGTTTAATCACAAGTGAAGATGTTATATATTTTTTAATAGTTATAGCTATATTTTTAGGTTTTACCATTGTTAAGCTTGAGGCAGGACGAATCAGAAAGAAGGTTATAAATTTTGGAAGATATGTACTAATACTATCAATAGGTACTATGGTGGGATTCATCTTTTCAAGCCCAACAATAAAGTCTTATGTAGATGTAACAACTACCAAGCGTAATACGCTTAGGGAAAATAGTCAGGAAATAGTAAAAAGTATAGATGGTAAGTTAACTATAACTACATATGTAAATGTTTTAGGTTATTATTCTTTCTATGCTATTCCCAATAGAATTAAAATGGATATGAAACGTTTTGATCAATATATTCGTTTTAAACCAGATATACAGCTTAAGTATGTTTACTATTGGGATACACCAACCAACAACCCAAATATTTACCAGCGTTACCCAGATGATTCTGAAGAAGAAATTGCAAAAAAAATATGCAATCTCTATAATATAAACTTTAAAAAGGTTTTAAGTCCAGAGCAAGTTAAGAAGATAGGCTTGTTGGAAGAGGGCAATATGTTTGTAAGACTTATTGAACATGAAAACGGTCAGAAAACATTCCTTAGGATTTTCAAGGATATGAAAATGATGCCTGAAGAAAAAGAAATAACGGTGGCTTTAAAACGTGTTGTTAAAAACAGCATAAAAGTTGGGTTTTTAATTGGTCATGGTGAACGAGAAGCCTTTAAAACAGGCGATAGAGATTATGGCAATATATCCACTCTAAAAAGTAATAGAGAATCATTGATCAATAATGGCTTTAATCTGATGAATGTAAATCTATCTGAAGGTGAAATTAAGGATGATATTGATATTTTAGTAATAGCTGATGCTAAAAATGAATTATCTGAATTGGAGACTGAAAGATTAAACAAATATATTCAGAGCGGTGGTAATTTACTAATTGCTGCAGAACCTAACAGAAGGGAGGTAATAGCTTCGATAGTCAATCAATTTGGAGTTGCATTTAAAGAAGGAATAATAGTAGAAGAAAGCAAAAACTTTTCCCCAGTTTTAATTGCAAATAATTTAACTCCAAAAGTATCTGATAAAATTTCATACGCTTTTGATGTAATTGGAAAATATAACCAAAAAATTACGATACTTGAAGGAATGGGGTTAGACCATTCATTGGCAAAAGAAAATGGATTTCAGGTAACGCCTCTTTTGCAAACTAAATGGAGAGGTTGTTGGAATGAATTAGAAACCACAAATTTTGAAGATGAAGGTATTGAGCTAAATACTAATGTAGGTGAAATTGAAAAACCGTACGAAATGGCTATTGCCTTAAGTAAAATCAAGGCAGATAAAGAGCAGCGTATTGTAGTATTAGGAGATGCAGATTGTTTTAGTAATAATGAAATTTTCATGAAAAGAGAAGGGTTAAGTACAAATAATTCAGCATTCTTAACGGGCATTTTTGAGTGGCTTTCTAACGGAGAATTTCCAGTTGATGTACGGAAACCAGAATTTCAAGATAATGGGTTTAAAATAAGCCTTCCCAAATTCAAAGTATGGAAAATAGCTTTGATCTGGTTGCTTCCACTGGGTATATTAATCACCTATTTATCAATCTGGCTTAATAGAAGAAAAAAATAATAATAACCTGCTTGTTTTAAGTAAGAAAGGCAAGCTAAATAATAAAATGTATGAAAAGAATAAGTTTAGTTTTTATGTTTTTATGTTCAATCACTATCTTGAATGCACAAATAGCAGAAGAGATAGTTGAAAAACATATAGAAAAATTAGGAGGCAAGAAAGCTTGGAATAAAATCCAGAACATTCAACTAAAAGGAGAGTTTGTTTCCTCTCAAGGATCCGATGAAATTCTTACTATTAGTAAAAAAGGTAAACTTAAAGGGCATAAAATAATAGACGGGAAAAAAGTGGTCCAGTTTACTTTTGACGGAGAACATTATTGGGATTTAGATTATAAAAGTAATAAGCTTACAAAACGAGGTAAGGAAGTGTCTTTAAAGTCTAAAAAAAGTGCTTATGAATTTCCTTTAATGCTATTGGTAGCTAAAGATTTAGGCTATAAAATAGAGCTGTTAGGAGAAGAAAATATAATGGGGGCAGATTGTTACAAACTAAAAATAGTAAAAGGAAAAACTTTTGTAAAAGGAAAAGAGGCCGAAGATGAATCGATATCTTTCATCAATAAAGAAACTTATTTAGAAGTGCTAAGTGAAACAAGATATTTAAGAGGCGATAATATGGTATATACATATTATCAAGATTATAAAGAAGTTGACGGGGTGTTATTGCCATTTACCATTACTTGGTTTGTTAATGACAATCAATTGTCAATAAATGTTGACTCGTATATTTTGAATGCTGAAATTGACGATAAAATATTTAAGATTGAAAAGTAACTTAGAAATGCAAATAGTCTGGAACTTGGTTTTATAGTGATATTGGTTAGTTGTATTTTTCATATAGAATTACTTATAAATATTGGAAAAATTAAAATAACCCGTTGTGCATTTTGATAATTTTGAAATTAATATGGATCTAAATCTTCATTCTTCTCCTCTCCCGATAGCTCCCGATAGTTATCGGGACGGGAGGGAAAAAATCGAGGAAATCTGTTCAAAATGCACAACGGGTTTAAAATAATAAAAATGAAACAAAAAACAGCAATACTATTCTGTAGCTTACTGTTAAATATGACTGTGTCAGCCCAAATTCTAGAACCAGCAAAGTGGCACTATGGGATTTCTGAAAAAAGTATAAAAAAAGGTGATGAAGTAGAGCTAATTTTTACCATCAGATTAGATGAAACTTGGCATTTATATGCTAATATTCAAGATTACGAAATAGGGCCATTACCTGCAGAATTTAATTTCGAGCCGGACAATACTTATAAAATAATAGGAGATTTATGCGCTGTTAACTACTTGACTGAATACGATGAAGTTTTTGAGGTAAAGGTCAACTATTTTGAAAACACAGCAGAGTTTCGGCAAAAGGTAAAAATACTTTCTAACGACCCAATCATTAAAGGAAGCTACAGCTATCAGGTATGTTCAACTGTTGATGGGAAATGCATTTTCGGAGAAGACGATTTTGAATTTAAAATAACCACCAAAACGGATTAATATAATTAAAGTTAAATCAGCTTATTAATATTGAGTTTGAAAACTAAAAATAAACAATCATGCAATGTCAAAAAAATATTTGACCGATAGACAAGGATTGCCATTGGCTATGTCCGAACTTGTTTCAGGGTCTGATAATACACCATGAGTTCTATGACATCAACTGTTATGCAACCCAGGTATTGATGTCAAATACTGCCGCCAAACCATCAATTAAATCGGCCAAATCACTACTTTTGCAAAAAAGAACAAAATGCCCGAAATGGGTTTGTAGATATGGGATTTTTAAATGACCTCAACTTGAAAGAAGAGGTGCTGAGACTTAAAAAAAAGAAAAATGCAGTGTTGTTGGCGCATTATTACCAGGTTGGCGAGATACAGGACGTGGCCGACTATGTGGGAGATAGCCTTGGACTATCACAGGAAGCGGCCAAAGTAGATGCCGACATCATTGTGTTTGCAGGAGTGCATTTTATGGCCGAGACCGCCAAGATTCTGAATCCCACAAAAAAGGTCATCTTTCCTGACCTGAATGCCGGCTGTTCGCTGGCCGATTCATGCCCGCCCGATGCGTTCAGGAAGTTTAAAAAACAGCACCCAAACCATATAGTCATTACCTATATTAACTGCTCGGCTGAAATAAAGGCCTTGAGTGATATGGTTTGCACCTCGTCCAACGCGCTGAAGATTGTGAACTCGATTCCAAAAGAATTGCCCATCATTTTTGCACCCGACAGGAACCTCGGCAAATACATTATGAAGGAAACCGGCCGTGAAATGGTATTGTGGGACGGTTCGTGTATTGTGCATGAGGCATTTTCCATCGAAAAGCTCATCAACCTGCACAAAGAACACCCGGATGCCAAAATCATTGCCCATCCCGAATCGGAACCGCACATACTGCAGACCGCCAACTACATTGGCGCTACGGCAGGTATGTTAAAATATGCCCGTAGCAGTCCCGCACAGGAGTTTCTTGTTGCTACCGAAGTAGGCCTGCTCCACCAAATGCAGAAGGAGGTACCCCACAAAAAGCTTATCCCGGTACCGTCAAAAGAGGACAACACCTGTGCCTGCAGCGAATGCGGTTTTATGAAGCTCAACACCATGCAAAAGCTGTATAACTGTTTAAAATACGAACAGCCGGAAGTAAATGTGCCCGAGGACATACGCATTGAAGCACTAAGGCCCATAGAACGAATGTTGGAACTTTCCAAATAGCCGCTTTGCAAACAGATTTTCTCATAATAGGTTCGGGCATTGCAGGCCTGTCCTGCGCCATTAAGGTAGCCGAGCATAATACCAAGGCCACGGTTACGATTATCACCAAAGGGGACGAAAGCGAGTCCAATACCAAATACGCACAGGGCGGCATTGCCGCAGTGCTGGACCATTTTGAGGATTCCTACGAACAGCACATACAGGATACACGGGTTGCAGGTGACGGTCTGTGCGATGAAAAGATCGTACACATTGTAGTGGAAGAAGGTCCCAAACGGCTAAAAGAACTCATTGAACAGGGTGCCCGTTTTGATACCGACAAAAAGGGGGAATACAATCTGGGCAGGGAAGGTGGCCATTCCCAAAATCGAATACTTCACCATAAGGACATTACCGGATTTGAGATAGAACGGGCATTACTTGATAGGATAAAGCAAATCCTCCGAATTACGATACTAAAGAACCACTTTGCCATAGACCTTGTCACGCAGCACCAGACCAAAGGGGCCGAAGGTGAGAACACCTGTTTCGGGGCCTATGTGCTGACCCCCGAACAAAATGTAATAACAGTTGCAGCCAAGTTCACTTTGCTGGCTACAGGAGGAGCAGGGCAGGTGTACCAGAATACTACCAATCCCAAAATAGCTACGGGCGATGGGGTGGCAATGGCCTACAGGGCCAGGGCAGAAATTAGGGACATAGAGTTTGTACAGTACCATCCAACGGCATTATACAACCCTGGAGATTCGCCATCGTTTCTTATTTCGGAAGCCGTTCGGGGGGCAGGGGCCGTGTTGCGAAACAAACAGGGCATTGCTTTTATGCAACAGTACGATGAACGTAAGGACCTTGCTCCACGAGACATTGTTGCGCGCGCCATCGATACCGAGTTAAAGAATTCTGGAGGCGACTGCGTATATCTCGACTGTCGGCACATGGAATACGGTGCATTTGTAGAGCATTTTCCCAACATCAATGACAAATGCCTTTCAATAGGCATTGATATCCGTATAAAAATGATACCTGTTGTACCCGCTGCGCACTACATGTGCGGGGGCATAGCGGTGGACGATCGGGGCAGGACTGGTATAAAACAACTTTATGCTTGTGGCGAATGCGCCCGAACAGGTCTGCATGGGGCGAACAGATTGGCGTCCAATTCGCTGCTCGAGGCTATAGTATTTGCCCATCGCATAGCGTTGGATGTAGGCGGGGAACTGCCAAGCGTGGACTGCAATACCCATATCCCCGAATGGAACGAAAGCGGCATTTCTGTCAACAAAGAAAAGATTCTTGTTACTCACAATGTTGCCGAGGTAAAAAAACTGATGAACGACTATGTGGGAATCGTCCGTTCCAATGAGCGTTTGGAGCGTGCCACCAATCGGCATACTTTACTTTATCTGGAGAATAAAAGATTGTACGACCGATCAAAAGTCGGTGTGGAGCTTTGTGAACTGCGCAACCTTATCACAATCGCTTATCTTATCATAAAGGCTTCCTGCGATCGGACAGAGAACAAGGGTGGGTATTATAATGTGGATTTTAGTTAAATTTTGGTGAATCTATTTAAATTATAAAAACCCCAATCCTATTTAAGGTGCCTTCGCAACTTTTTAAATATGACAATAATAAACATACCATGGTCTTTAAAACCTTCGCGAATTCGTTGGTAAGCGGTACGCATATGGGATTCAACGGTTTTTTTTGAAATGTTGAGCATCTCGGCAATCTCATCATATTTTAGCCCACGCATCTTGTTAAGTTCTAAAACCTCCTTACATGCAGGAGATAGGGTTTCAATAAGCTGCTTTAATTTTTTAATTTTGGTGTTGGTAATATCGTGGTCTTCGGTAATGGAGTCTCTTAGGGCCTCTTCTTTGACCGCTTCAAGAATATGGGCCCTTCGTGTCACCTTTCGGTAATGGTCAATAAAAGACGTATAGCATTTCCAGTACAAAAAACTGCTTACCTTTATATTCATGTGCAACTGGTGCCTGTTCAACCAGAGGTCCAAAAATACCTGCTGTACAATATCCTCGGCTATTTGAATATCATGGACATACGACCTTGTATAGTGTACAAGACGTTTGTAATAGTTTCTGAACAAGATGTCAAAGGCAGAACGGTCGTCATTTTCAATCCGTTGTATCAGTTCAAAATCTTCCATAAATCAAATTTAATATAATTTGAGTGCCGAAAGATACATATTAATTGGATTAATTTTTTTTATCTTTTATTAAGGGTTTTTAAAAACTCATATCGATATAATAGTATAACCCCAAAAATTGTAGAGCGTTTAAAATGAAAAAATTAATATTAAAATACTTAACCGATACCATTTCAGATGTCGAAAAGGAACAGCTTCTGGATTGGATCCAAAAACCAACACACCAAAAAACCTTTCAGGAATTGGTAAAGGAAAATTATGATATCGATATGGTATATAATGATGTAAACGAAGAGCAAGCCTTGTTAAAAGTGAAAAAAGCCATTCAGATGAAAGAAAAGCCGGTGCGTAGATTATACTGGCGCTACGCCGCCGCCGCAGTCCTTATCATAGCCTTGGCATCAACCTATTTCTTAAGGGACACCATATTTAATAGCAATAGTGAAACAATCACACCTATCATCGTCAACAACCAAATAGAACCCGGCGTTGACAAGGCAACTTTGACCCTTGAAACTGGAGAAACGGTAGCCTTGGTAAAAGGAACGTCTGTCCAAACCCAAAATGCCACCAGTAACGGCGAAGAAATTGTATATATTGAGAACAGAGAAAAAAGAAAAGAGAACAGAGACAAGTTGGTTTATAACACCCTGACCATCCCAAGAGGAGGACAATTCCAATTGACCCTGTCTGATGGTACTCGGGTATGGTTGAATTCCGAAACCCAACTAAAATACCCAGTAAGTTTTACTGACGGTGAAAGCCGTCAGGTAGAGCTTGTATATGGTGAAGCCTACTTTGATGTGTCTCCTAGCACTGAGCATAAAGGCTCTGATTTTAAAGTCTATCACAGCCAACAGGAGGTTCAGGTATTGGGGACGCAGTTCAATATTAAAGCTTATAAAGACGAAACCAATATCTTTACAACCTTGGTGGAAGGCAAAGTGGTTGTAAACCATCAAGGGAAGACTCAAAGCTTAAATCCTGGTCTACAATCAGATTTAAATAGCGTTACTAATATGTTATCGGTTTTGGCAGTCAATGTGTATAATGAAGTATCATGGAAGGAAGGTGTTTTCAGTTTTCATAGGAAATCGCTTAAGGACATTATGATAGTCTTATCACGTTGGTACGATATGGATGTCACTTTTGTTGATCTAGACCTTGGTAATGTAGGTTTCAATGGGGTTCTGACTAAAGATCAAAAAATAGAAGACATACTTGACACCATTAAAAGTTTCGGCGTTATAAAAACCTACGAAATCAATGATAAAAAAGTAATATTAAAATAGGGCCAAGCGAAAAAAATCTTTCCTGTGGAAAGATTTAGCGCAGGAGCCAGCCGGCGCACAGGCATTTAACTAAAGGAATAGAAAAAAACAATAACAATCTCAATGACCTCATCTAAAGGAAAGGGTCGGGGAGAAGAAAAACCAAAGCCTATGACAAATAAATAACATTCAAAAAAAAGAGGATAACAGTTCTCACCTTCCAAAGTAACAAACTGTAAATCCCCTTATCGTATTAATTAATTAAAATTATTAACTAACTAACAACACACAAATTTATGGAAATTAAATTAACAAAGGTGCTTTTCTCAAACAGAAAAGGAGTTTTTAAACTAATTATGAGAACCTTCATATTTTTATTGTGTACAACCGTTTTTAGTTTCAATACTGAAATTGGTTTTTCACAGGAACAAGTAAAAATTGATACAGATAGAACGGTATCAATTGACGAGGTCTTTATAATGATCCAACAACAAACCAAGTATCGTTTTTTATATCCACAAGATCTGTTTAAAGACCTTCCAAAAGTACAACTCAAAAAAGGTAAAATAAAAGCAGATGAGCTCATAAACCAAAGCATTTCAAATGGTAAATTCAATGTTGTATTAACTGCGGACAACACGATAATCATTAAAGAAGCCAAAACGGCACAACAAATCCAAGTTTCCGGTAAAGTAACCGACGAAAAAGGTATGCCGGTTGCGGGTGCAACAGTCTTAATCAAGGGCACAGCTAGAGGGGTAGCATCAGATTTTGATGGTTCATATTCAATTACTGTTTCAAACCCAGAAAATGTTTTGGTGTTTTCAGCTTTGGGTTTTGCAACCCAAGAAATTACAGTGGGTAATCAAGCCGTTATAAATGTAACCCTCAAAGAAAAAACGGATGTATTAGACGAGGTGCTTGTTGTAGGCTACGGAACTACCAAAAAGAGAGATTTAACAGGCTCCGTTGGTTCAGTGGATTCAGAAGATATTCAACAAATTAAAACACAAACTATTGACCAGGCTTTAGTGGGTAAAATTTCAGGAGTTCACATTTCTGCATTAAGTGGTCAACCTGGAGCAGGTGCAATTGTGCATATTCGTGGTTTAAGTGCCTTACGCGGCGACAATCAACCATTATATGTTGTTGATGGTGTTCCTATTATTATTAATCCAATTTTTGAGGCCAATGGTGTTGGAATTTTTGGCAGTAGAGAAAATCCGCTCTTGGCTATTAACCCCAATGATGTTGAACGTGTGGATGTTTTAAAAGATGCATCTGCAGCTGCAATTTATGGTTCCCGAGCGGCTAATGGAGTAATTATTATTACAACCAAAAGAGGGACTAGAAATCAAAAACCAAGATTTAATTTCTCGTTGAACTCTACGTTTCAAAACCCAATTAAAAAATGGGATGCCTTAAATGCCGAACAATATAAAGCGTTTGTTACTGAGGGTGCTCAAGCACGAATAACTGCAGGTACAGGTACTCCAACAGATAATACTATAGTAAATAATCCAAATGATTTTTTTGGTAATGAAGATACAGATTGGCAAGAAGAAATCACCAATAAAAATGCGCTATGGAATGATTATCGATTCAGTTTAACAGGAGGCAGCCAGAATATAAATTATTTGGTCTCTGCCGGTGTTACTGATCAAGAAGGAATTATGATTGGCAGTAAATTAAACCGTTATAACTTTGCAACAAATTTAGATGCAGATGTTACAGAGAAAATTAGAACTGGAGCAAGCATAAATTATAATTATACGGTCAATAAAACCTCTGGTGTTACAGGATTGCAACAAGGTCTTTTCAGACCAGATGTGGGTGTTTTTGATGATGCTGGTCAATATACAACTGTTCCTGCTTTTGGAGGTGCTTTAGGACCAAACATACTTTCTAGGAATCCTGTTGGTGGTGCTGGATTGGCCAGAAATAAGCGTATTGGACAAAACCTATTTGGATCGGTGTATGGGGAGTATAAAATCATAGAGAATTTGCGCTTCAAATCTCAAATCAGTATCGCTGTGAATAATGACAGAACCTCCAATTTCTCACCTTCTTTTTCCGATGCTGCTGTATTTAATTTGTATTTTGGTAATGCAGCTGAAGCCACATTATCCAACCAACGCAACGATAGTTATGCAACGGTATTCACAAATACATTAAGTTATAATGCCGAGTTTGAAGGCGGTCATAAACTTGATGCGGTTGCTGGTATTTCTTGGGATCAAAGTCGTACAGATATAGAAACACAGACCTATGCCGGTTTCCCAGATGATTTTATCCTTACTAATGTACGGTCGGCTAATCGTGTCTCTAGTTATGGTGGAGAGTCAATACAGGCAGGTTTAAACTCTGTATTTGGTAGGTTTAATTACCAGTATAAGGATCGTTATTTGGCAACCTTCACTGCAAGAGGCGACACCTCAACCAAATTTGGCTCAAATAATCAAACCGGGTTTTTCCCTTCAGGAGCATTGGCTTGGAATGTTCACAATGAAACCTTTTTTAATAGTGAATTGATTGATCAATTAAAACTAAGAGCCTCTTTAGGTAGAACAGGGTCCGATAACCTTGCTTCATTTTCATATTTGGCATATATGTCCTCGTTGGCCAACAATGCATCAGTTTATGCCGATGTAAATGGTATTGCCGTTACAGGCTTACCAAATCCTGACATAAAATGGGAATCAACAGATCAGTTGGATTTAGGTTTGGAATTTGCGATGTTTGATAACCGTCTTTTTGGTGAAATCATATATTTTGAAAAGAATACCAGTGATATTATTTTGTTCACTCCGATCCCATCTGAAACAGGGTTTGCAGCATATAATGCTAATGTAGCAGATGTGAGTAATAAAGGTTGGGAATTCAACATTGGTGGTGATATTATTAGAAAAGACAATTTAACTTGGAATTCGTCATTTAACATCTCGTTCGTCGAAAATAATGTGGAAAGCTTAAATGGTGGTTCGGTGTTTAGTACAGGTTCAAGCCCTAATATTCTAGAGGGTCAACCCATTGGAGTGATTTCAGGATACGATGTAATTGGTATTGCACAAACACAAGCCGAAATAGATGCTTTGAATGCAGGTGCGCCAGACGGGTCCTATCATTCGTCCTTAACCCGGCCAGGAAATTATATTTTAAGAGATATCAATGGTGATGGAGAGATAACCACTGCCGATAGAACCCCATTGGGTGATATTAACCCCAATTATTTTGGAGGTTGGAACAATACCTTGACCCATAAGAATTTCGAATTTACATTTAATTTCCAGTTCGTTCAAGGTAATGAAAAAGAACTGGTCAATAGTCTAGCTCCTCAATTAAGCAATACAAACCCTTATGCCAATACCACGACCATTATTTATGATACTTGGTCCCCAGACAACCCCAACGCAAAATATGGCATATTGGGCACACCGACCAGTGAAGGCACTTCCTGGTTCTCAACTTTTGTACAGGATGGCTCATATCTTAGATTAAGAACCTTGTCTTTAGGCTATAATTTCCCTCAAACATTGATGGATAAATTCGGGTTAAATACGGCCAAATTGTCCTTTACGGCCAACAACGTATTTACGATTACCGATTACGATGGGTTGGATCCTGAATCAGTAAGCCGACCAAGAGGTGGTGCCACCACAGATTTAACTAGGGATGAAGGGTACGCTTATCCATTGGCGAGAACATTCACTTTTGGACTAAATGTAAGTTTTTAATCAATTTAAAAAATATAATAAAAATGAAAAATATAAAATATATAAGTGTAATTGTACTGACTTTAGTTCTAGT
>DASWKU010000283.1:0-18875 GCA_036396455.1 Flavobacteriaceae bacterium | reverse complement strand
CTTTTACAGAAATTCTTTATTATGCAGTTAACACTCGATAGTAAGTTTGCTACTTATACACCTCCAAAAAGCCAATTATTAAAATGGGTTGGTAACAAACATAGGTTTGCATCTGAGATAGCAAGATTTTTTCCGACCGATTTTAATTCCTTTTATGAGCCCTTTCTTGGTAGTGGTGCAGTAATGGCAACTGTTGCTCCAAATATTGGTATTGGTTCAGATGCTTTTTTACCTCTGATTCAGATTTGGCAAAAGTTAAAAGATGATCCGAATGGTTTAGTTGAATGGTATGCCGAAAATAGAAATAAATTAGATAGTTGTGATAAAGTAGAAGTTTATGAGAATGTAAAAGCATCATTTAACGCAAGGCATAATGGGAAGGATTTTTTATTTTTAACAAGATCCTGTTATGGTGGAATTGTTCGTTTTAGAAAAAGCGATGGATATATGAGTACACCCTGTGGTCCACATACACCAATTTCAGTTAACAGCTTTGCTTTAAGAGTTAAAAACTGGCATGGTCGTATGAAGAATGTTGATTTTGTTCATGCAGATTACAAAGAAGTGTTTGCACTTGCTAGAGAAGGTGATTTAATTTATTGTGACCCACCATATAGCCATAGTCAAGGAATTCTTTATGGCGCTCAATCTTTCCGTTTGGAAGATTTATTTGATGAAATAGTAAAAGCTAAGAGTAAAGGTGTCCGAGTTGCACTGAGTATTGATGGGAGTAAAAAATCTGGAAATTATCTGTGTGATCTACCAATTCCGGCAAATGTTTTTGAGGAAGAAATTTTTGTTAGTGTAGGGTGTTCAATGTTGAGAAGGTTCCAAATGGAAGGTCAGACTTTGGAAGAAGAATTAGTTTCTGATAGACTTCTGTTGAATTATTCCATTTAATGTTTGTTAACTTGAAAATATGTATCATAAATATAATTAAATTTGAACAACAAAAATGAAGATTTTCGTTTTGGCGAATAACAGGCCTAATGATTACCTCAATTTAGGATAATCTTCTGGGCTAACCTCATGCATGACTTGGTACACCGCCTCAAAAATATCTTCCAGTGAAGGTTTTGAAAAATAGTCGCCATCGGTTCCATAAGCAGGTCTGTGCGCTTTTGAGGTCAATGTTCTGGGTTGGCTGTCCAAATAGTGATAGGCATTTTGAATGTTTAAGATGTCATTCAAGATATAGGCGGAGGCACCTCCTGGAACATCTTCATCTATGACCATAAAACGGTTGGTCTTTTGAATGCTTTTTAAAATATCGTGGTTAATATCCAATGGCAATAAAGACTGAACATCAATGACTTCGGCATCGATACCAACTTCCAGAAGTTCCTTGGCCGCCATTTCCACCAAATTAAGGGTAGAACCGTAAGAGATCAAGGTAATATCGCTACCTTCCTTAATGGTTTCAACAATACCAATCGGTGTTTTGAACTCGCCCAAATTCGTCGGCATTTTTTCTTTTAATCGGTAACCGTTCAAACATTCAATGATCAGAGCTGGATCATCACCTTCAAGTAAGGTATTGTAGAATCCGGCCGCTTTGGTCATGTTTCTGGGCACAAGCACGAAAATGCCGCGTACCAAATTAAGAATGCCTCCCAGTTGTGAACCCGAATGCCAAATGCCTTCCAAGCGGTGTCCACGGGTCCTGACAATTAAAGGGGCTTTTTGTTTGCCTAAGGTTCTGTATTGAAGGGTTGCCAAATCATCAGTGATGATTTGAAGTGCATACATTAAATAGTCGAGATACTGGATTTCGGCAATCGGACGCAAGCCACGCATTGCCATTCCTATACCCTGACCAACAATGGTTGCTTCCCTAATGCCGGTATCGGCGATTCGCAATTCACCAAATTTTTCCTGTAAACCTTCAAGCCCCTGATTAACATCACCGATAGCACCAGAATCTTCCCCGAAAATTAGAGCTTCAGGATACTTGCTGAAAATAGCATTAAAATTATCGCGCAAAATCAGTCTGGCATCCACTTCTTTGGCATCGTCGTAAATGGGCAGAACTTCTTTTATACGTATGGCCGATGCATTGGATTCACTGTACAAATGTGAACTATATTTTGGTTGAATGTCGTCAAAATAATTATCGATCCAATCCTGTAAAGCTTCCTTGGGTTGCGAAGATTCAGAAATCACATAGCGCAAAGCCTTTCTTGCTGCCGAAATCACCTCTTTTCTAATAGGCTCATTAATGGACTTTAGATCATTGATGATCTTTTCGATAAACACCTTATTGGGACTTGTATTTGCAAGTGCCTTGAGCAAAACAATGGCTTCTTGCTGTTCCTTTCTTATAGGTTTCAAATAGGCTTCCCAAGCCGCTTTTCTACCTTGACGGACTTCAATTTTACAGTCTTTTTCCAAGATGTCCAGATCATCTGAAGTTGCTATATTATTGGCAATCATCCATTCCCGCATTTTGGCAATACAGTCATTTTCATCTTCCCAAGCCAATCGATCATTGGTTTTATAGCGTTCGTGGGAACCAGAGGTTGAATGGCCTTGAGGTTGAGTCAGTTCAACCACATGGATCATCACAGGTACATGTTCTTCCCTGGCAATTTTTTCAGCCTTTTGATACGTTTCAATTAAACTTACATAATCCCAACCATTGACTTTAAAAATTTCATAACCTTTCCCATTTTCATCACGTTGAAACCCTTTTAAGATTTCAGAAATATCTTCTTTGGTGGTTTGGTGTTTGGCATGGACCGATATGCCATACTCGTCATCCCAAATACTGATGACCATAGGTACTTGCAATACTCCGGCAGCGTTAATGGTTTCAAAAAAAACGCCTTCACTGGTGCTGGCATTGCCAATAGTGCCCCAAGCGACTTCATTTCCTTTTATAGAAAAATTAGTGGTATCTATACCTTTGACCCTTCGGTAAATTTTTGAGGCCTGTGCCAATCCCAACAAACGGGGCATTTGTGCAGCGGTAGGAGAAACATCGGCACTGGAATTGTATTGTTGGGTCAAATCTTTCCAATGGCCTTCTTCATCCAAACTATGGGTGCCAAAGTGACCACCCATTTGACGGCCAGCCGACATGGGGTCAGCTTCAATGCTAGTATGAGCGTAAAGGCCGGCAAAAAATTGCTCTACGGTCAATTCGCCCAAAGCCATCATAAAGGTCTGGTCTCGATAATATCCTGAACGGAAGTCCCCTTTTTTAAAGACTTTGGCCCATGCCAATTGAGGCACTTCCTTTCCGTCCCCAAAAATCCCGAATTTTGCCTTGCCTGTAAGGACTTCTCTACGACCAAGAAAACTGCACTCCCTACTCACAACGGCCACCTTGTAATCATTGATGACTTCTGTTTTAAAGTCTTCAAAAGTGATGGCTTTGGTCGTGTTGGAATTTGTCTGCATTATGGGAACGGTTTCTAAAACGCAAATTTAGGTAATCTTTCTATGTTTTACAACCTTCAAAATTGTTATAATATTAATAATCTGTCAATAAAAGTTCAATTTTATTGATGGATTTTCATCAAAACCCAAATTAATAAGATTTGATTACGGATTTTTTAATACCATTTTCTTCTGAAAAGGCCCAATAATGCTTTGGGGTCCACGGTAAATTTAAAACGGATTTTTTGATCATAATGGGGTTGGCCAACCTCCCATCCCAGATTGGAATATAGCGGAAAATAGATTTCAAAATAATCGGTTACAAGGTCTAGGCGCAACCCGGAATCATAAACAAAAGCAGCATCGGTATTTTTATTTTTCACCAACCCCATATCGCCATAAACTTGAATATATTTCCAAAGTGTCGTACTGGTATTGACCGTGGTAAGCCATTGATTTGCAAACGGGGTATCCAGTTTAGATTTGAACCCGCCTTCGGCAATGATGATCTGTTGGCTAAATATTCCAGACGTTTCTGAACGCCCCAAATATTCATAGTCAAATAAGTAATCTGTAGGTCTGTCCAGTGCAAAGCTAAAATAGTCCGAACCAATATCGGTTTTGTTGTATAAAAACGTTCCTGCAAAAAACCTGAAATTAAACTGTCTATTGCTCTCAAACAATCTTCTATATTCGTAGTTTAAGGACAATTTCCCAAAAGTTTTTGAGAACTGTAAATCGGTGTTCCATCTAAAGTAATGTACCAAACCTGGGTTGGCATCCAAATATCTAATGTTGAAAACATTGTAGTCAGGTTCTTCAGTGAGCACAATGGTATTGTCCTTTTGGGTTCTTGTGATATCCACATACCTAAAGTTTAAGGACTGTATTTTGTTGGACCTGAAATCCTGATCGTCCCTAAAGTTAAAGGTAAGGAAGGGAGCCACAATACTTACATAAGCATCGGTCGCGAAGGAGGTATAGCTACCTATAAACCCACCTATGATGTTGTAGAGGTTTTTATTTTCAAGATCATAGGAGTAGAAAACTTGTCCACTTCCGGTCAAGGTTTTGGATTTTGTTCCATATTGTGGAGCAATAGTGTATATGAAGCGTTTACGGAACACGGTTTTATTGTACATTCGAGCACCTAGGGTAAGGCCATCATATATATTATTGAATTCCACCAAGGGCATAAAAAACACTTGATTGTAATAGGGATCTTCAAAATCTTTAAAGAGTCTTAATTGCAAAGGCCTGTTATTGAAGAAAAACCCTTTTAACGATTTCCAATTGTCCCTTAAATTGTATTCAGGAATGGAATTGTCATAGTTGAGCACCAATTTATTGGTCCCATTTTTCGGAATAGTAAGGGTCTTACTTCCTATTATGTTTTCAATCCATGTTTTGGACAAAACGGAATCATCCTTAAGCTCAAATAAGGAAACGGGCATGCTGTTGTTCCTTTTGTTTAAAATGGTCAAGGTCACAGAATCCTCAGTTTTAATGACATCCTTTATTTTAAAATCCAGTTTTTTTCTGGTATTGAGATAATCGGTAAAAAACCAATCAATATCCTTGTGGGTATGTTGTTTCAAAAGGGTTACAAAATCAGATGAAGAGGTCTGTTCAAGTTTATAACGATTTAAAAATTCTGAAATCGTCGTTTCCAAAATATTTGAGTTCACAAAGTCATCCAAATATTTCAATCCAATTCCCGCTTTATATTTATTGGCAATGTTGGCGTTGAATTTAAGAAGCGAATCTTTTGACATCGTCAAGGGTTGGTCCCTGTTGGTTCTTACCATTTGCATAAAAAACAATTGGTATTGACTATTGAAGTCCAGATCTGCGGCATGAAATGAACGAATGCCCCAAATGTTTGCAAAGGTTCCCAATAGTTTCATATCCGGATAATATTCTTCAACATATTTCATGAGGAAGTAGATTTGCAAACCATCTTTAAGCCAATAGTCCTTTCTTGGATTGACAAGCAACGTGTTTTCCAGATAGCTGTTTAGAGCGGTTTTTAAAAGTTTTAGTTCGTACTGAAAATTATCTGGAAACGGACGAATAAAATCGGGCAGTTGATTTAATCCATAAAGTGGATCTTTTTTGTATTCTATTTCAGTAAGCAAAAGATTGTCGTGGGGATAAGGCCCAAGGTTCTTGGCGATAAAGGATGCGATATTGTCCAAAATCAGTGCTTTTTCCTGGGCAGTGACCCCTTTGTCCTCAATATTGGTATTGATGGTAAAATAATCGGTTTTTGTAAATTTGAAATTGGAGAATTTCAGTAATGACAATTCTGAATTTACCCTGTCCCGTCCATTTAAAATGGCCGTTTGTGTACTGTCATTCAGTGCTATATTTAAAAGATTGAGTTCAGAAACCAATTTATAGTTTTTAGGAAATTCAATCACAAAAGTCTGATCGGTCTTTGGAATGTATAGATCATCCAAATTCAGGTTGCTGTAATAGTGCCATTTACCATCATAAATGGTTGGCGTAATGTACCAATATTTGAGATTGAATTCTGATTGTTCGGTCACACCATAATTTGTGAAGGTATCGCTGGGCACCAAAACATTGTAGGTGAGTGTAATTCTATAGGATCCATCAGGATTTAGGGCATTTGCCAAAGTTACTTTTATGACATCAGGATGTTCTTTTGTCCTGGAATAGTCCAATTCGTTTTTAAGATGATCCTTGATAGAGGTGATATTGGTATAGCCTCGCTCTTCACTTTTGGCAAAATGAAATTTGGAATCGTATTCTTCGGCAAATCGCTTGGCCAAAGGCGTGCTTTTGGTGGAATAGCTATTGTTCCAATCGTTCAGATAAATGACCTTAAGCGTGTCATTGGTCACATTTTTATAGGTAATTTCCTCTACAATCGAAATGGTTTTGTTTGGCACATCGAGCGTAGCTTTTAAGTCAATGCGGTTTTGGCCAAAGACCAATACTTGCATAAATGAGAAAAAAACCAATAGTAAATGTAATTTCAATGTATACGGAAATTTTAAGGTTGTGTAATTTAAATAAAAATAAAAATCATTTGATATTTAATTTATATATCGAATTTTTAAATGATTTGGTTTTATGCCTTGACAATATTACCAAAATAAACGTAAAAACTGGTTTTATGTTATTTGGAAAGCAATTTACTTTCAAGTAACTAATCAGTCTCGTGTAATTATTCAATGGCACCAAGCATAGACCGCTGATGACGCTGATTTTTTATGATTGAATAAGATTTTAGCAATCCGAAGGCGGATGACATAGCTTTTAGGTGTCTTATATCTGCGTGTATCGTAATCATCTGTGTCACCCGCCTGGCGGCAGGCAGGTCTGCGTTCTATTTTAGTATGACTGATTAGTTACATTTTCAATTAAAAATTAGGGCTTAAGCGGGATTCTTTATAGAAGTCATCAAGGATGAGCAAAACCTCTTCTGGTGAATCCACTATATGGAACAAATCCAAATCCTTGGGACTTATATTATTGAATTTATTTAAAAGTGTTGATTTTATCCAATCAAAAAGACCTTCCCAAAATTCACTTCCAACTAAAATAATGGGGAACTTTTCTATTTTTTTGGTTTGGATCAATGTCATGGCTTCAAACATTTCATCCAAGGTCCCAAAACCACCTGGCATGACCACAAACCCTTGCGAATATTTTACAAACATGACTTTTCGCACAAAGAAATAGTCAAAATCCAAATTTTTGTCGGAGTCAATATAAGGGTTATCGTGCTGTTCATGGGGCAATTCTATATTGAGCCCAACCGAAGTCCCTCCAGCTATATGGGCACCTTTGTTACCTGCTTCCATAATTCCGGGGCCACCACCAGTGATCACGCCATAACCATGTTCCACAATTTTTTCAGCAATTTCCTCGGTCAACTTATAGTATTTATCATTGGGTTTTGTTCTGGCCGAACCAAAAATGGTAACACAGGGCCCAATCCTGCTCAATTTCTCATAGCCACTCACAAACTCGCCCATGATCTTAAAAATGGCCCAAGAGTCATTGGTCTTGATCTCGTTCCAACTTTTATGGTGTTGCTCTCTTCTCATTAGATGCTGTCTTTATTGGTTTTTCTTGTTTTTTGTCAATAAATCTTTTGTGTTCAAACTTCCAAACCGACAAATTTAATCGAAAATTGTACAAATTGATAATTTGAATGGATTTTAAACTATTATTAAGTGCTGAATTATAAAAAATGTCATTAATAAGAATAAATCTTACGGAAGGCAAATTTTTAAAATGAAAAAAGGCAATTCCAATTAAAGAATTGCCTTTTGATTTATATTAATTAGGTTTTTTCCTGGAATAAAACTCAGAGTGGTTTTCGACCAGAAATAATATTGTAGAGTACCGCTATAATAGCCAATACCAAAAGAATATGGATTAAATTACTGGTTGCCAATCCTTCTACAATACCAAAAAAGCCTAAAATCCAAACAATAATACAAATTACAGCTATAAGCCAAAGTAAACTTCTCATAAGATATTGTTTAAGTGTTTATACACTTTATATACGGAAAAATTTAAAAAACAGACTTTTTAAAGTAAGTATAAAGGAGCTAATTCCTTTAAAAGGAACTTTGCGGTATAACTTTTTTTGTCCTTAATCAACTCTTCTGGTGAGCCTTTGGCAACAATCGAACCCCCACCTTTTCCACCTTCATAACCTATATCGATAATATAATCGACCATTTTAATGACATCCATGTTATGCTCGATAATTAATATGGTATTGCCTTTATCAACCAACTTATTGAGTACATTCATGAGCACCCTTATGTCTTCAAAATGAAGTCCTGTGGTAGGTTCATCCAAAATATAGAAGGTATTACCTGTATCACGTTTGCTTAATTCTGTGGCTAATTTTATCCTTTGAGCTTCACCTCCTGATAATGTGGTGCTTTGCTGCCCAAGCGTGATATAACCCAAACCAACATCCTTTATGGTCTTTAGTTTTTTGTGGATTTTTGGAATGTGCTCAAAAAATTCAACAGCTTCATTGATGGTCATGTCCAATACATCACTAATCGATTTGCCTTTGTAACGGATTTCCAAAGTTTCCCGGTTAAAACGTTTACCCTGACAGGTTTCACATTCTACATAAACATCCGGGAGAAAATTCATTTCAATGACCCGTACACCTCCACCCTGACAGGTTTCACAACGACCACCATGCACATTAAAACTGAAACGGCCGGGTTTATAACCCCGAATCATGGCCTCTGGAATTTTGGCAAAAAGATTCCTGATCTCACTAAATGCTCCCGTATAGGTTGCAGGATTACTTCTTGGGGTCCGACCTATGGGCGATTGATTGATGTCAATTACTTTATCGATATGTTCCAATCCCGTGATACTTTTATATGGCATCGGTTTTTTTACGCCATTAAAATAATGTGCGTTCATAATAGGATATAAAGTTTCATTGACCAGGGTCGATTTTCCACTGCCCGACACTCCAGTTACTCCAATCATTTTTCCCAATGGCAATTCAACGGACACATTTTTTAAGTTGTTACCGGTACAGCCCTTAAGCTCAATATATTTTCCATTACCTTCACGACGTTTCTTTGGGACTTCAATTTGTTTGGTTCCATTTAAGTAATCGGCGGTTAAGGTATGATGGGTCTTAAGTTCGGCAGGTGAGCCAATACTAATGATCTCACCACCATGTTTTCCAGCTTTTGGACCAATATCAATAACATAGTCGGCGTGTTCAATCATGTCCTTGTCATGTTCAACCACGATAACTGAATTTCCTATATCTCTCAGTGATATCAAAGACCTAATGAGTTTGTTATTGTCGCGTTGATGCAGTCCAATACTTGGCTCGTCCAAAATGTAGAGTACACCGACCAATTGCGAACCTATTTGTGTTGCCAACCGGATGCGTTGCGCTTCACCACCTGAAAGTGATTTTGAACTTCGGTCGAGTGACAGGTATTCCAAACCTACATCCAATAAAAACTGTAACCGGGTTTTGATTTCTTTGATGATTTCTTCCGAAATCTGAAACTGCTTGTCCGATAAATGATGGTGCAAATCTTCAAACCAATTGGCCAGATCGACAATATCTTTATTGGATAAATCTGCAATATTGAGATCATTGATTTTAAAATAAAGCGACTCTTGCTTTAAGCGCGTACCCTGGCATTCATCACACTCCACTTTGTCCATATAGTCTCTTGCCCAACGTTTTAATGAAGTGGAATCGGTGTTTTTGTACTGGCTTTCAATAAAATTGGCCACACCTTCAAATTCAATTTTGTAGTCACGGGTAACCCCTAAGGTTTTACTTTCCACAGAAAACTTTTCATTGCCACCATACAAAATCATCTGTTTGGCCTCTTCGGGAATGGACCTGTACGCATCTCCCAAATCAAAGTTGTAGCGTTGCGCAATGATTTCGAACTGCTTAAAGATCCAACTGTTTTTTTGTGGTCCGTGAGGTGCCAAGGCCCCATTTTTTATAGAAAGGGAATCATCCGGAACAATCTTTTTTTCATTCACTTGGTACAGGCGACCAATCCCGTTACATTTTGGGCAAGCTCCTTTTGGAGAGTTGAACGAAAAGTTATTGGGCTCGGGATTGGGGTATGAAATTCCGGATGAAGGACACATTAAATTCCGACTGAAATAACGCGCTTTATCGGTGTCGTGATCCAATACCATGAGGATATCATCACCATGGTACATCGCTGTGTTTATGGTTTCGGTCAATCGTTTGTCATGATCAACGGTATCATCAACTTTCAATCTGTCAATTACAATTTCAATATCATGGGTTTTGTAACGGTCCAATCGCATGCCCTTTACAAGGTCTTTAACTTCGCCATCCGTTCTTACTTTCACAAAACCTTGTTTTGCAATGTGTTCGAACAATTCGCGATAATGCCCTTTGCGGGAACGTACCACAGGTGCTAAAATGGAAATGCGTTTCCCATTAAAGGATTCCTTGATGAGCGATTTGATTTGCTCATCACTATAACTCACCATTTTTTCGCCTGTGCTGTAGCTATAGGCATCACTGGCACGTGCAAACAACAAACGCAAAAAATCATAGATTTCGGTAATGGTCCCTACAGTGGAACGTGGCGATTTGCTGGTCGTTTTTTGTTCAATGGCAATAACAGGGGAAAGACCATCAATTTTATCAACATCAGGACGTTCCAAACCTCCCAAAAACTGTCTGGCATAGGCCGAAAATGTTTCAATATAACGACGTTGCCCTTCAGCATAAATGGTATCAAAAGCCAATGATGATTTACCACTTCCGGAAAGTCCTGTAATGACTACAAGTTTTTCTCTTGGGATGGTCACATCTATATTTTTTAGGTTATGAACCCTGGCGCCCTTAACCTCAATATGTTCTTCAAATTGGCCCATAAATTAGCAAAAGTGCAAAGGTACTGATTTTGGTGTTAAATTCTTGTGAAGTATTGCTCTGGATTTCTTATAATTGTCAACAAAATTAAAAACAGTAACATGAAAATTTTAGGAATTGGCTCTCGTATAAATCACCCGGAATTTGGTAAAGGCGTTGTTACCAATGTGACCTCAAAACATTATTGGGTGACATTTATTGAAAATGGTCTGGAAACAATAGATATTGATTCGGAGTTTGAAATTATTGAAGCTGCCGAAGATGATGTGGACACCATTAGTTTTTACGAAGTGGAAAAAACGTTGAAATCCATTTTAAAAAAATGGAGCGATGTTTCGGAAGTCGTAAACATTGCCGATAAATGGAGAGGAGGCAAACTGATCATGGAACCTGGAGACACGAACTTGAAATCCAGTGAAGTACCTATTGATACGTTTTTCCATAAAATCACTATGGTCAGAGATCGTTTAAGGGTCATGGAACAAAAGATAAATAGCAGTAATCTAGATGAACAGGAAAAAATAGATTTGCAACAATATATCACACGATGTTATGGAAGTTTAACGACCTTTAATGTGCTGTTCAAATTGAAAGACCATCAATTTGTCGGACAAAAGGGGAGCTAATCCAGTAGGCGGTCACAGTTTTCAGTTTTCAGTCGCAGTCTTAATTAATTTTAAAATTGGAATTTGGTCCCGATAACTATCGGGATGGTATTTGAAATTTGATTTTAGGTATTCAATTTTCAAAGGCCACTTGCCAATTTATTTTGTCCCCTTTATATCTGCCAATTCAATCCCAAAAAATAAGAGTTTATGAAAGGTTGGCAGTTGAGCACCACTTTCGGTTGTCGTCCAATCGGCCCAAGAGGCTTCCAAACCATCAATGGGCAATGTTGAGGCCCAAAGTTGAAAGCTTGTTGGTTTGCCTGTGCTATCCAGATGCCATAAATAGGAGTCGCCTGGGGTTGTGCCGCCGGTTGTATAAGTAACCAAAAGCCCTTGGTTTCCATTATCGAGAGAAACCACACTTCTTTTTGTGCCTTCATCAAATATCTTGTAAGGCGCCACGAGCCAAAATGAATCGTTGTTAAAATAATTTACAGCTTTATCGATGAGGTCTTTACCGATTTCGCCTTCGACACTAAAATTATGAATATAGGCTTTGCTTAAGTCATAATCCAATAAGTTGAGGTCCACTTTGTAATCTTTCCAGTAGACCAAACAGGTTTGCTTGTTCTTTTTCCATTTATAAAACCGTCGTTTTTTAAACATCCATTCAATATAATTGGTGTTTTTATAGGCTTCATAATCCAAAGCATTTAGCATTTTGTTCGCTAATACATCGGCTTGCTCGGGGTTGTATCCAATGGGAAGATCTTCATGGTATCTAAAGTAAAGGAACCCAAAAAAAAGCAAGCTTGGCAAGGTCAAAAAAACGACGACTCCAATACCAATTTTTACTAAACGCTTAACCTTCATGTTCCAATTTTTCTTTAATTGCCCTAGCTAAAACGTTGGCAGCTTCAGGATAGTATCTAAACCAGAGTTCGGGTTCTATTAGTTCCAATTCTGAAAGCGCAATGTTGCCTTGGTTATCTGTAAAGATATCAACTCTAGCGTATATTGGCAATTTTGGACAAGCTTTTACTACATTTTCTGAAAATATAATTTCTTGTTTTGTAGGAGAATAGCCATGGACACTTCCTCCAAAATCATCCTGGACCCTAAAATCACCCCATTTGGCTTTTTTGAGAATGGCATGTGTAAACTTCCCATTAAACACCATCATGGAAATTTCACCTTGGGATACAATATGATGCTGAAAAGGCTGTAGCATCATGGCTTCATGCTTAACCAATACACTCAAGATGGCTTCATGGGTTTCCAAATTGGTTGGGTTTAATCTGTAGGTGTGTCTAGCCGCACCAGAAATACAGGGCTTTAAAACCATATCTCTCCATCCTAATTGGTCATGAAGCTCTTTTAAGGTTATTGTAGAATTTTGTTCAATAAAATACGTTTCTGTGATGTTGATACCTTTTTCCTTTAAATCATTCAGGTAATGCTTATCAATATTCCATCGAATAATGGCTTCCGAATTCAAAAGCAGGGTTTGTTTGGCCACTTTTGTCAACCATTTTGAAAATTCTTCAAACCTATCAAAATAATCCCAGGTCGTCCTGAACACTATGGCTTTTGTTGAAGACCAATTGAATTTGGCATCATCCCAAGCCAAACGAAGTGTTTTTAGACCTAACTTGTTCAAAGCTTGCTGCGCCAGAAAGTCTTCATAAAACACATTGTGCTTATAAGTGTTCGTTTTCGAATCCTTCAGGTAGCGTTTATCGGTTAAGATGATGGTATCGTATTGTTCAGTCATAAAGCTTTAAAAGCCAATGGCTGTATCATCCCCCCTAAAATCTGCACCACCTTCAAGTTTTCCGTTCTCCAATACTAAAATGGCGTCCACTTTACCAATTACGGGCGATATCGTTTCATTTATGGTGTACCCCTTATCCGCTAATTGTTGCAGTAGGCTTTTATTGAACGAATTGGGTTCCATAACAATGAGATCGGGAAGCCATTGGTGATGAAATCTCGGTGCATTTACCGCATCTTGCATGGTCATTCCAAATTCTTCAACATTTAAAATGGTTTGCAACACCGAAGTAATAATCGTCGAGCCACCGGGAGTGCCAACAACCATATATAATAAATTGTCTTTTTCAACAATTGTTGGTGTCATGGCACTTAACATACGTTTTTCAGGAGCTATACTATTGGCCTCTCCACCGACGAGTCCATACACATTGGGAACTCCGGGTTTGCTACTGAAGTCGTCCATTTCATTATTAAGAAAAAAACCAAGTTCCTCCACATATAATTTTGAACCATAGGCACCATTAAGAGTTGTGGTAACTGCTATAGCATTTCCAAATTGGTCAACAATGGAATAATGTGTGGTTTCGTCGCTTCCGAATCCTATGATTTTACCATACGAAACGGAGTCGGATGGCGTTGCCCTTTCAAATGAAAAATCCTTCATGCGATCCTGCAAATACACATCGCTCAACAAGGTTTGTGTTGGGATCTCCACAAAATCGGGGTCACCCAAAAAATAACTTCTGTCAGCATAGGCACGACGTTCAGCTTCCGTGATGACCTGTATTGTTTTTAGGGAATTATGCCCATAAGATTTAAGGTCGTAGGGTTCAATCATTTTCATAATCTGTGCCAAACAAATGCCCCCGCTTGAAGGCGGAGCCATTGAAATGACCCTTAAATCTTTATAATTAAAAGTAATGGGTTCACGCCATTTCGCCTCATATTTATCCAAATCTTCCAATGTGATAATGCCACCTTTTTCCTTGAGGTAAGTAACTAAAATTTCAGCAGTTTTACCTTTATAGAATTCATCTTTGCCATTATCGGCAATACGTTTTAAAGTCTCAGCCAGCTTTAGGTTTTTAAGCGTATCACCGACCTTGGATTGATTGGAATACAATATCTGTTTTCCATTAGCGACCCTAAAAATACTGTCATATTCATTGAAGCGTTTTTGTTGCTTTTCAGTAATGGCAAAACCTTGTAATGCCAAATCAATTACCGGTTGAAGAATTTCTTTTACGGGAAGTTTTCCAAATTTTTCATGTGCCGCAAAAATACCGGCTATGGTCCCGGGAACTCCCACAGCATAAGGGCCTAAAGTACTTTTGTTTTCAATGACATCTCCATGGTCATCCAGATACATGTTTTTTGTCGATGCCAAAGGTGCTTTTTCCCGATAATCCAGTGAGCCTATATCGCCGTTTGCAAGTCGATACACCATAAAACCTCCGCCACCCAAATTGCCTGCAAAAGGATAGGTTACTGCCAATGCCATTTCGGTGGCCATCATCGCATCAAAGGCGTTTCCTCCTTTTTTTAGGATGTCACTTCCAATTTTGGAGGCTTCAGCTCTTGCCGTAACCACCATGGCACTCGAGGTAATGGTTCCTCTTTTTGATTGATGTTGTGATTGTTTGTCTTCTGATTTTTTGCAGGATACCAAAAAACATAATAACATTAAAAAAAAGATGTGTTTAGCTTTGTGATTCATATTTCAGGTTGATTTCTATTAATTTTTGATTGGAAAAATTTATGAGTTCTTCAAAGAACAACGTGAATTCCTCTTCAAATTCACTATAGAACTTTTTGAGCTCCTTTGTGGCTTCATTCATTTTCGATTTGTGTTTTGTGCGCCGGTTCATCCCGTCCAGAACACGTTGGATACCTTCAATTTTGGCATAATTCAACAGCCAGTTATCGGCGATCATATAGGGCATCAATCTTTGGATACGTAAAGGTAAGATTTCAAAATGGTCTTCCAAGACATCATAAAAGGTTTCCGCATATTCGCCCAAAGGAATTTGCGAATAGACACTCCAATTTTTGGCCAAAAAATGATCGTATAAAATATCCACAATAACGCCACTGTAATGGCCGTAGTTTTCATGCAATCGTTTTGTGCTTTGGCGAACAATGGGATGGGCGTCGGTAAAGGTATCTATTTCGCGATGCAACAAAATGCCCTTTTGAATATCGGTGGGATATTTTTTATAGGTTTCCCCACGAATGCCATCAGCCATGAAATTGCCAATAGTGACCATGTCGTTGTTTCCTGAAAGATATATATGTGCCAAAAAATTCATTGGTGTAATTTACGAATTCCGATTTTAGATTTACAATTTTGAAATGGTATATTTGTGGTTTAATTGGAACATCTGCAATGACATTGATTACATCCATTTCTGGAATTCGAGGCACTATTGGTGGTCAAGTGACTGAAAATCTGACCCCTATTGATGTTGTAAAATTCGCATCGGCCTATGGAACCTGGATCAAACAGCAACGTCAAAAGGAAACCTACAGAGTGGTTGTGGGCAGGGATGCCAGAATTTCTGGAGACATGATCCAGAATTTGGTGATGAACACTTTGGTAGGTTTGGGAATACATGTGATTGATCTGGGATTGTCCACCACACCAACGGTCGAGGTCGCTGTCCCCATGGAACGTGCCGATGGTGGCATCATTTTAACGGCGAGCCATAATCCTAAACAGTGGAATGCACTAAAACTTTTGAACACCAAAGGCGAATTTTTAAATGGGGAAGAAGGCTCAAAAATTTTAAAAATTGCTGAAAGTGATGATATGGTATTTGCAGATGTGGATAGTCTAGGCCAAATCACAAAGAATGAAGCGTATATTGATATTCATATTGATGAAGTTTTACAATTGGATCTGGTCAATGAAAAGGCAATAAAGGAAGCAAACTTTAGAGTGGTTGTGGATGGTGTCAATTCTACGGGAGGCATCGCCATTCCTTTGCTTTTGGAACGTTTGGGCGTACATGCCGTAAAATTATATTGTGAGCCCAATGGACAATTTCCACATAATCCAGAACCTTTAAAAGAACATTTGATGGACCTTTCCAAAGCGGTCGTAAAGGAACATGCAGATTTCGGGATTGTGGTGGATCCCGATGTGGATAGACTTGCGTTTATGGATGAAAATGGCGACATGTTTGGAGAGGAATACACATTGGTTGCCTGTGCGGATTACGTGTTGGGCAAAACCCCAGGAAATACGGTAAGTAACATGAGCTCTACCAGAGCATTGAAAGATGTTACCGAAAAACACAACGGTCGTTATGAAGCCAGTGCCGTTGGTGAAGTGAATGTGGTGGAATTGATGAAAAAGAACCATGCCATTATTGGGGGAGAAGGTAATGGCGGTATCATTTATCCAGAATTGCATTATGGTCGGGATGCCTTGGTTGGTGTCGCTTTATTTTTGAGTTTATTGGCCGAAAAAAATATGAAGGTCAGTGCTTTACGGGCGAGCTATCCCAGTTATTTTATGAGCAAAAAGAAAATAGAACTGACCCCAGATTTGGACGTTGATGCCATTTTAAAAGACATGGAGTCTCAATATAGCCATGAAAAGGTGACTACTATAGATGGAGTTAAAATTGATTTTTCGAATAGTTGGGTGCATTTACGGAAAAGCAATACAGAGCCTATTATTAGAATTTACACGGAAGCGAAGTCACAGATTGAGGCAGATGATTTGGCAGATAGAATTATCACAAAAATAAAGGCAATTGCAAATATTTAATAATTTTATAAATCAATCATTTGTATGATTAACGCCAAGGCTATTACAAATAAAACTTCAAATCTGGAAGACTACTTCCAAGAATTTAGGCAGCACATTATAGGTATTGACCAAGAGTTTGATTCTCCATTTGGAAGTCAAAACATTGTGTATACCGACTGGACGGCCTCTGGGCGCCTGTATAGGCTCATTGAAGAAAAGTTGATCAATGAATTTGGTCCCTTTGTTGCGAACACCCATACCGAAACGACCGTTTCCGGAACGGCCATGACCAAGGCCTATCATAAAGCCAAGGAAATTATAAAATCCCATGTGAACTGTAACGAAGATGATGTTCTTATTGCCACTGGAACCGGAATGACGGGTGCGGTCAATAAATTTCAGCGGATTTTAGGATTAAAGGTTCCAGAAAATCTTCGAAAATTTACTAAAGTCCCAGACGAAATTCGTCCAGTGGTATTCATTACGCACATGGAACACCATTCCAACCAAACCTCTTGGCTTGAAACCATAGCGAAGGTGGAAGTGATCCCTCCGGGTGAAGAAGGCCTGTTCAGTTTGGAAAACCTTGAAAAATTGTTGGTAAAGTATAAAGAACGACCCTTAAAAATTGCTTCGGTGGTTGGGGCTTCCAATGTTACGGGAATTCAAACCCCGCATCATGCCATTGCCAAGTTAATGCACCAACATGGAGGGGTTTGTTTTGTCGATTTCGCCTGTTCAGCACCTTATGTTGATATCGATATGCACCCGAAAAATCCTGAGGAATCCTTGGATGCCATATTTTTTTCGCCTCATAAATTTTTGGGTGGGCCGGGAACTTCGGGAATCTTGATTTTCAATAAAAAGCTTTATAAGAACATGATTCCGGATTGCCCGGGTGGCGGTACGGTGAGTTGGACCAATCCTTGGGGTGAACATAAGTATATTGATAACATTGAAGATAGGGAAGACGGCGGAACCCCTGGCTTTTTGCAGACCATAAAGACCGCTTTGGCCATAAAGTTGAAGGAACAGATGGGGGTTGAAAATATTTTACGAAGAGAGCATGAACTTATTTCGGTGTTTTTCAGCGAATTAAATCCTGTTGAAAATCTGAACATTTTGGCCGGTCAGCATCAGGATAGATTGGGTGTATTTTCATTTTATATTGACGACCTGCATTACAATTTGGGCGTTAAATTGTTGAACGATCGCTTTGGCATTCAAACCCGTGGAGGCTGTAGTTGTGCTGGAACTTATGGACATTACTTGCTTCATGTGGATTATGAAACCTCCCACGAGCTTACCAAAGAAATTTCGATAGGTGAATTGATGCGTAAACCGGGTTGGATCCGTTTATCCATTCACCCCACAACCACAGACGAAGAAATGGCTTTGATATGTGACAGTATTAAGGCAGTTGCAAAGTATCATAGGACCTGGGCAAAGGATTATGACTATGTGAGTTCCACTAACGAATTTGTTCATAAATCTTCAAACCAAACGTCTGAAGATCTTCCGATCCAAAGTTGGTTTGAACTCTAGTTATTGAAATTCCACAGGAACTTTATCGCGATGTTTCCAGCGTTTGTGGGTCCACAGATAATATTCGGGTGCTTCACGGATTTGTGCTTCGACCAATCTTAAAAAAATATCCGTTATCTCATAATCCTTATATTCTTTTGGGGTTAAGGTTATGGTCCTAAATGTAGTTTCGTAAAACCCCCTTTTCAGGCGTTTGACCCCAAAAAACATAACCGCCATGTCCAATTTTTTGGCCAGCATTTCTGCTCCAGTATGAACAGGAACTTTAATGCCCATAAAATCGCTCCAATAAAATGCTTTTTGTGGTTTTGGGGATTGATCGGAAGCAAAGCCATTCATAGTAAGTTCACCATTTTGTTTTGCACTTATAAGAGTCGGAACGGTTTCTTTA
>DASWKU010000282.1:0-4666 GCA_036396455.1 Flavobacteriaceae bacterium | reverse complement strand
ATATTTTAAATGGCCAACAATGGCAATCATAGCGGCATTATCGGTGGTATATTCAAATTTTGGGATGTATGTTGTCCAACCATATT
This sequence comes from Flavobacteriaceae bacterium, assembly GCA_036396455.1. GTDB lineage: Bacteria > Bacteroidota > Bacteroidia > Flavobacteriales > Flavobacteriaceae > Geojedonia. The sequence goes on along the minus strand of DASWKU010000282.1, from coordinate 4,580 downwards.
TGCTTTCAGCATCTTTTAACGCTTTTCTGATTCCTGAATTTGCGGCAACCCCACCACCAATGGCAATATGCTTGATACCGGTTTGTTTACTGGCAAGTTTCAATTTATCCATTAAAATACCTATGATGGTATACTGAATGGAGGCGCAAATATCATTTAAATGTTCTTCAATAAAGTTTGGATTGGCTTTGGTTTCCTTCTGAATAAAGTATAAAATTGCGGTTTTTAAACCTGAAAAACTAAAGTTTAACCCTTCAACTTTTGGCTTTGTAAACTTAAAGGCCTTGGGATTGCCCAATTGCGCTCGTTTATCCATTTCTGGCCCCGCCGGATATCCAAGCCCGAGAATTTTTCCACTCTTATCAAATGCTTCTCCAACAGCATCATCAATGGTTTCTCCAATGACTTCCATATCAAAATAATCCTTCACCTTCACAATTTGGGTATGCCCACCCGAAATGGTCATCGCCAAAAAAGGAAATGGTGGTTTGTTAAATCCATCTTCATCAATAAAATGGGCTAAAATATGGGCCTGCATGTGATTGACATCTATTAAAGGAATATTTAAACCATAAGCCATTGATTTTGCAAAAGACGTGCCCACAAGGAGAGATCCCATTAATCCTGGACCTCTTGTAAACGCAATGGCATTAAGTTTTAATTTGTCAACATTTGCTTTTTTAAGTGCCTGACCTACCACGGGAACTATATTTTGCTGGTGCGCCCTAGATGCCAATTCAGGCACAACACCACCATATTCAGCATGAATACTTTGGCTGGCCACAACATTGCTCAAAACTTTTCCGTTGCACATTATGGAAGCTGCTGTGTCATCACAGGAAGATTCAATACCAAGGATATAAATATTTTGTGAAGCCATTAATAAAAATTAGGCACAATAATTGTTAATTTTGGCTTCAAAGTTATAACTTTAAAAACGTATCAAAAAATTTTTAAAAATAGTATCAAAAATCATAGCAATTTTTTTGCTATTGTTCATCATTTTGGTGCTGATACTCTCTATTCCTTCAGTACAAACCAGTCTAGGTAAAAAAGCTACAAAACGCATTAATGAAGATTTTGGGACCAATATCAACATTGGTAAGGTCGGGTTGCAGTTTAACGGTGATGTTGAGCTTAAGGATATTTTTATTGAGGACTATAAAAAAGATACCTTAATAAGTATCAAAGAGCTCAATACCTCTATTTTAAGTTTCAGAAACTTATACAACGGAAAATTGGTGTTTGGCGACATCGATGTCATGGAATTAATGTTCAATGTTAAAACTTATGTGGGTGAAAATCAAACCAATTTGGATGTTTTTGTGGCCAAATTTGATGAAGACAATCCTAAAACAGATGAAAGTGGTTTTTTGCTGTCCTCAAGCGATGTATCCATTTATGACAGTAAGTTTAGACTTATAGATGAGAATAGAATGACCCAAAAGGTCCTAGTATTTGATGACCTTAATATCAACGCCACCAATTTTTTGATTAAAGGGCCAGATGTCAGTGCCCGAATAAACACTTTGGCTTTTAAGGACAGCCGTGGATTGTCGGTAAAAAATTTGATTACCGACTTTGAATACACACTTGATCATATGAGCTTTATTGATTTAAGTATCAACACTCCCAATTCAAATCTAAATGGAACGGTAAGGTTTGACTTTAACCGTGAAGATTTAAAAGAGTTTGAAGACAAGGTCCAGGTCACTGCAAAGTTTGATAGTGCCAGTATATTATTGGACGAACTCAATATATTCTATAATGAATTTGGCAATAATGAAAGGGCAGTGTTGAGTGTAGATCTATCAGGGACCTTGAACGATTTAAATGTCTCCAATCTTAATTTAACATCGAGCTCCAGAACAAGAATCGATGGCGACCTTAATTTTAAAAACCTTTTTAATAAGGAAGAAGGCAATTTTTCCATGGACGGGCAGTTCAATAATTTATCGTCCAATTATTACGATTTAAAAGCACTTTTGCCAAATATTTTGGGAGAATCCATTCCTTCGGTGTTTTCTAAACTGGGGAATTTCACGATTAGTGGGACATCTTTTATTACGTCCACAACAATTGATGCCGATTTGGATATGCATACCGAACTTGGCCATGTGGTTTCCAGTTTAAAAATGACGCATGTCAATGAGGTCGATAATGCCGATTATATTGGTAATGTTGTTTTTACTGAATTTGATTTGGGCAAATTGCTTAACGACCCAAAAATGAAAACCACCTCATTCAATCTCGATGTAGATGGCAAGGGATTTACGTTGGACAATTTAAGAACAAATGTAAAAGGCCAAGTGTTTGTGCTTGATTACAATAATTATAGCTACAAAAACTTGGAAATATCAGGTACATTGGGGAATAAAATATTTAACGGATTGCTCATTTCGAATGACGAAAATTTTATGTTCAAATTTGAAGGTTTGGCCGATATGTCCAAGGACCTCAAAACACTGGACTTTACTGCAAATGTGGACTATGCCAACTTAAGAGCGTTGAATTTTGTAAAAAACGATTCGCTTTCCATATTCAAAGGTGAGTTGACCATGTCCATGAAAGGTTCAAATATTGATGATGCCTTCGGAAGCTTAAACTTTAAAAACACAACCTATATAAACGAACATGACACCTATTATTTTGAGGACTTTTCAATAGAATCAAAGTTTGATAACAATAAAAGAACCCTGGAAATCAATTCTCCCGATATTATTCAGGGAAGTGTCAGTGGTAATTTTAAGTTTAAGGATATTGGCAAGTTGGTCGAAAATTCGATAGGCAGTATTTATACCAATTATATCCCAAATAAAATTGATGGCGACCAATACATGGATTTCAATTTTAAAATTTACAATAAGATTGTTGAAGTATTTTACCCCGATATCGAATTGGGCCCTAATACGTTTGTAAAAGGGCGAGTTGAAAGCGATGAAAAAGGGTTTAACCTGACCTTTAAATCGCCCCAAATAAAACTCTTCGATTATTTTGCAAATGATATCTCCATCAATATAAACAATTCCAATCCGCTTTACAATACCTATATTGAAATGGACAGTTTGAACACCAAATATTACAATGTTTCAAAATTTAGTCTTATAAATTTAACAATGCGGGATACCCTGTTCATCAAATCGGAATTTAAGGGTGGAAAAGCAAATAGGGACGACTTCAATTTAAGCATGTTCTATACCATTGACAAGGACAATAAATCGGTGATTGGATTTAGAAAATCGGATATTACATTCAAGGAAAACAAATGGACCATAAATGAAAAACAAAATCTATTGAACAAAGTTATTTTTGATAGGGAATTTAAAGATTTTGATTTCAGTAATATTGTTATGAACCATGAGGATGAAGAAATTGAACTTTCGGGAATGATTAGGGATTCAACTTATAAAAGAATTGAACTGGATTTTAAAGATGTTAATTTAAACAAGATTACACCTAGAGTAGATAGTTTAACTTTTGCTGGCAATGTCAATGGCAAGTTAGATATCGTTCAGGAAAAAGGTGTGTATTTACCAGCATCAAATGTCGATATCCGTAATTTTAAGGTCAACAACTACGAACTGGGAAATCTTAAGGCGAATATTGTTGGCAATCAATCCTTGACCAATTATGATGTCGATGTGCTTTTGCAAAACGATAATTTAAAATCGCTTGTTGCCAAGGGCAATGTAGATGTGGGTTCTGAAAATCCCAGCATAGATTTGAAAATCGAATTTGAAGAATTTTTACTTAACCCGCTCAATCCATTTGGCCAAGGCGTCATCACAAACATAAGGGGTTTGGTAACCGGAATTGTAATTGTGAATGGAAGTTTAAAAGAGCCACAATTTAATGGAAAATTATTTCTAGATAATGCTGGACTTTCCATCCCATATCTCAATGTGGACTATAGCTTCGATTTTGATTCTGAAGTCGAGTTGGAACAACAAAAGTTTATTTTTAAGGATGTCCAAATTACGGATTCCAAATACTTTTCAAGAGCGATTTTAAATGGATCTTTAGCGCATAAAAATTTCTCCGATTGGAAACTAGGTTTGGACATAGAGACAGATAGGTTATTGGTTTTAAACACCAAAGATGATGAAGAATCGCTTTATTATGGTACAGCATTTATGAACGGTACAGCAACTTTGGATGGTCCAACAGACGAATTGGTAATATCAGTTGACGGAAGCACTGCTCAAGGTACGGTATTTAAAGTACCCTTAAACGATTTTGAATCCTATGGCGATAACTCGTATATACATTTTTTAAGCCCTGAAGAAAAACAGGCACGGTTGCGTGGGGAGAAGATCCGGGATTTAGATGTAAAAGGATTGGAACTGAAATTTGATTTGATTGTCAATCCTTATGCCAATATTGAGATTGTCATTGACAGAAATTCAGGAAGTACTATACAAGGAACTGGAAACGGAAATTTGGGTTTCGAAATCAATACCAACGGAAAGTTTAGAATGTTCGGGGACTTTTTGGTTGAAGAAGGAACATACAACTTTGTTTATGGTGGCTTAATACAAAAAAAGTTCAGATTGGAGCGTCATGGAAGTTTGACGTGGGAA
>DASWKU010000281.1:0-6533 GCA_036396455.1 Flavobacteriaceae bacterium | reverse complement strand
CTTATGGTTATACAATGCCTTGACCAACTTTATAGAAGTTTTTACTTTTGAAGAATCCTGTTTTTGATAGGCCAATTGAATGGTGAGACTATCTATCTCATTCGTTTGTGAAAAACAAATAAGAAAAGATAAAAAAGCAGTTAAAGTAATTAACTGTTTCATCCTTTGCGATAAAGTTTAACAATTGTAATCCTGTTATTCAGCAAACTTGCCTTGAGGGAGAGGATAAGTATGAGCACTAAAGACAACAATCCTAATAAAAGTTGAAATATAGGTATCATCAACATTTGGGACTTTGATTAATAGCAGTACCAAAAATGATTAAATGGCAAGTAAAAAGCTAATTTATAGGTTTTAATGCTTAAAAATTAGATAAAGTGATTGCAGATTTCGATAAACATAGAACCCTTATCGACGAAAGGTCAAAATCATGGGAAAACGACACGTTTATCGATGAAATGCGCCATAATTTTAAAAATAAAAATACGTTATGATTAAGATATTGATAATCATCCAATTATAAAAAAATTTTAACATTTGAAATAAATTGAGTATTTTAATCCTGGATTAATAGCAAAAAAATGCACAAAGCAATTCAAGCCATCTTATTAATAGTTGGGGTAATCTTAATAGGATATGGAATTTATACGATGATTACCCCTGAAGCTTCCATAGATTTGGGAATTGTAGAAGCAGAAGTTCAAGATGACAACAATGCTTATATTACCATAGGTTTGGGGATAGCTTCTGTAGTTTTAAGTTTGTTGGCGAGCAGAAAACGATAATCCACAATTGAATTATAAATTATAAAGCTTGATAACCATTGTTGTCGGGCTTTTTTGGTGCTTATAGTTGTAAAAGTTTTATCTTTGCACACTTAAAATAAAGCCGTTAATGAATCTTCAGGATACCTTATCAATTCAAATAAAAAAAGCCGTTAAAACCATTTTCAATGCCGATTTGGAAACTGTTGAATTTCAGGCCACCCGCAAAGATTTTGCAGGGGATCTTACCGTGGTCGTATTTCCCATGCTCAAAGTTGTAGAAGCTAATCCGCAAAGTATAGGTGAAAAGATAGGTGATTATTTGGTTTTCAACATGGTAGAAGTGAAAGCGTATAATGTGATAAAGGGCTTTTTGAATATTGAGATTACTGATGTTTATTACATCCATTTTTTTAATGCCATAAAAGGCGATGCCACTTTTGGATTTGTAACTCCAAAACCTCAAGATAAGGCGATTATGGTCGAATATTCTTCACCCAATACCAATAAACCCTTGCATCTAGGGCATATCAGAAACAACTTATTGGGTTATAGTGTTGCAGAAATTTTAAAGGCTTCCGGGAAAAAAGTGTACAAAACCCAGATTATCAACGATAGGGGCATCCATATCTGTAAAAGTATGTTGGCATGGAAACGGTTTGGACATGGAGAAACCCCTGAAAGCAGCGGTTTGAAAGGCGACAAATTGGTTGGGAATTATTATGTGAAATTCGATCAGGAATATAAAGAGGAAATCAAACAATTGGTTGACCAAGGCAAAACCGAAGAGGAGGCGAACAAACAGGCCCCAATTTTATTGGAAGCCCAAAACATGCTCCAAAAATGGGAAGCTGGCGACCCCCAAACCGTTGCCCTTTGGAACACGATGAATGGTTGGGTCTATAAAGGGTTTGCTGAAACCTATAAAAATTTGGGTGTCAATTTTGATCAGCTGTACTATGAAAGCCAAACCTATCTTTTGGGTAAGGAATTTGTGGCTGAAGGCTTAAAAAAAGGCGTGTTCGTTAAAAAGGAAGATGGCTCGGTTTGGTGCGATTTGACCGCCGATGGTTTGGATGAAAAAATAGTCCTGCGCTCCGATGGTACTGCCGTGTATATGACCCAAGACATTGGCACCGCCATTCAACGTGTCAAGGATTATCCGGATGTTGGCGGAATGGTCTATGCCGTTGGAAATGAACAGGATTATCATTTTAAGGTTCTGTTTTTGATTCTAAAAAAACTGGGCTTTGAATGGGCAAAAGGCCTCTATCATCTAAGTTATGGTATGGTGGATCTGCCAAGTGGTAAAATGAAGAGTAGGGAAGGCACCGTTGTGGATGCCGATGATCTTTTGGAAGAAATGACCAAAACTGCACAAGAGATTTCGGAAGAGTTGGGAAAACTCGAAGACTATTCAGAAGCTGAAAAACAGGAACTTTACAAAACCATTGGTCTTGGAGCCCTAAAATATTACATCTTAAAAGTGGATCCAAGAAAACGTATTTTGTTCGACCCCAAAGAGTCCATCGATTTTCAGGGGAATACAGGACCGTTTATTCAATATACCTATGCCAGGATCCAGTCTATTTTGCGTAAAGCTAATTTTGATACAAATGTCATGCTGAGCTCCCGCCTGCCGGACGGGCAGGCTGTCGAAGCATCTCTACAGGACAAAGAAAAAGAGCTTTTAAAGCAGATCCAGTTGTTTCCCGAAATCATTCAAAATGCGGCAGAGAGCCATAGTCCGGCATTGATTGCCAACTACACCTACGATTTGGTAAAGGAGTTCAACTCCTTTTATCAAAATGTTTCCATTTTGGGAGCTGATACTGAAACCGAAAAAATCTTTAGGGTACAACTCTCCAAAACCGTGGCCACCGTCATTAAAAATGCATTTGGCTTGTTGGGGATTCGGGTACCGGAACGGATGTGAGTTTTGGATTTGTGTTTCTACTTGTGCCCATTGTAACTGCGTATGGCATTAGGCGTAGGCTTTTCCGTAATATTTTTTCCGAAACCAAAAAGAAACCCGGACCAATAAAATCAATGCTGGAACTTCAACCAGAGGACCTATGACTCCTGTGAATGCCTGACCCGAATTCAGTCCAAAAACCGCTATGGCAACTGCAATTGCCAATTCAAAGTTGTTTCCTGCTGCCGTAAATGCAACTGAAGCTGTCTTGTCGTATTCCGCTCCCATTGCTTTGGTAAAGAAAAATCCGATAATGAACATTAAAGTAAAATAGATAAGCAAAGGAACCGCAATGATCAGAACGTCCATTGGGATTCCCACAATCAATTCACCTTTAAGCGAGAACATGACAACTATTGTAAACAACAACGCTATTAAGGTCAAAGGCGAGATGGTAGGAATAAATTTTTTCGTGTACCAATCTTCGCCTTTTAGTTTTACCAAGATCAATCGGCTCAAAATTCCCAATACAAATGGAATTCCCAAATAAATGGCCACACTTTCCGCAATTGTTCCGATTGAAATATCCATCCCGATTTCTATCGGGACACCTTCAAATCCAAAATAGGGTGGAAGGACGGTTATAAAAATCCACGCATAGAAACTGTAGGCAAACACTTGGAAAACGCTATTTAAGGCCACTAAACCTGCCCCATATTCGCTGCTTCCTTCGGCAAGGTCGTTCCACACGAGAACCATGGCGATGCAGCGGGCCAAACCAATCAAAATCAATCCGACCATATATTCTGGGTAATCCCGTAAAAATGTGATTGCCAAAATGAACATAAGAACAGGGCCAATGATCCAATTGAGGATCAATGAAATGGACAGGATTTTGGTGTTTCGGAAGACTTTTGGCAAGAGCGAATAATTGACCTTTGCCAAAGGTGGGTACATCATTAAAATCAATCCGATGGCAATCGGAATATTTGTAGTTCCACTACTGAACGAATCAATAGTGTTTGGAAACGATGGAACAAAATAACCAATACCAACGCCCAAGGCCATAGCAATAAAAATCCAAAGGGTTAGATAACGGTCAAGAAACCTTAATTTTTTATGGGATGCCATTTAAGATTTGATTTGGGAGAACACATAAAATAGTTCGGTTGCAATTTGTAAACTTCTTTCACTGTATTTTTCGGCTTGTTGTGGTGTGCCGTCAAATGCTTTTGGGTCTTCAAAAGTTATCGGAATTCGTTTTTCTGCTCCAGGAACAAAGGGGCAGGCTTCATTTGCAGAATCGCAGGTCATTATGGCCACAAACCCTGATTTTGGATTAAAATCATCATCCAATTTTTTTGAAAACCCAATAATCGGATGTTCGTTTTCCGAATACTTAATGCTATAAACAGGATTTTCCCCCTTTGAAATGGCATCCACTTCAAATCCTGTATCCCGTAAAGTTTCGGCAACCATGGGAAACAGTGCAGCAGCTTCCGTTCCACCCGAATAGCAGAATACATTTTTGACGCCGAAATAATGGGCCATGGTTTGTGCCCAAACTTGCGATAAATGACTTCTGCGTGAATTATGTGTACAAATGAAATGGATCCTTATGTCTTCTCCTTTTTGTGCCTTATCTTTTAAAAAGCCAACAAAAGTCTGCAATACGTCTTTACGTTCTTTTGGGATGATTTCAACATTCAGGGTTGAAATGGTGGCCTCTATTTTGTCAAATAATTTCATCTTTGGAATCCTCACAATTTAGCAACAACCACTTCCAGGTGCGCAAGAAGTCACTGTTTGAATTTCGGATAGTTTGACGTTTTGCTTTTCTTTTTTTGTCCCCGGCTTTTCTGCGTAAACCGTGATGCTGAAAATCCCCGTGGCTCCTTTGTTGAATGCATTTACCTGTTCTTGGGAAAGATACTTGCCAAGGATGTCATCAGGAATGATAATAGGTTTTTCCTTCTGGACTTTTATGTTTTGAAAGCCTGTTTCTTGTATGAATTGTAGATATTCCGATTTTTGAATGGCTCCTGCAACACATCCCGCATACATTTCGGCATCTTCCCGCAAAGCATCCGGTAGTTGTCCTACCAAAACAATATCCGAAACACTAAAGTGCCCTCCAGGTTTTAAAACCCTATACATTTCTTCAATCACTTTTTTCTTGTTGGGCACTAGGTTCAACACACAATTGCTTACAATAACATCGGCAATGGCGTTGCTCACAGGCATGGCATCAATATCTCCCTCCCTAAATTCCACATTGTTGTAACCCAATTTTTCTGCGTTTATGCGGGCTTTCTCTATCATGATTGGTGTAAAATCTATCCCGATTACCTTGCCTTCATGGCCTGTTTCGTGTCGGGCTACAAAGCAATCATTTCCGGCACCGGAACCCAAATCGATTACAGTATCCCCTTTTTTGATTTTGGCGAATTGGGTCGGTAGGCCACAGCCCAATCCCAAATCGGCATCCTCGACATAGCCATTTGTTTTGGAATAGTCGTCCATCATAATGTTGTACACTTTGTTTGAAGGCGTGGTGGCACCGCAGCAGGAGGAAGCGTTTTCAGCTTTGCCCTGTTCAGCGATTCTGGCGTAGCGCTCTTTTACGATGCTTTTCAATTCTTGTTCTTGTTTCATGTGTTTGTTTTAATTGTTTTTCAATGGTCACATGGAACATCCAAATAATCATTCCCCTTTGTGTTTTAAAAATCAATCATGGATGTTTCATTTTTTATTGTTTTATTGCGATGATGCGATCAATCGATTTAAATTTTTTTAGCAACACCCTTCTTTTTCGGAAAGGTCTTGGTTTAGAAATTGAAACATGGTGTCTTTCATTTTGCTCCAGTTTTCTGCGTTTATACAATAGCAAACACTGGTACCTTCCACGTTTCCTTTAATCAACCCCAAATGCTTTAACTCTTTAAGATGCTGTGAAATTGTGGGCTGTGCAAGTCCAATTTCGTTGACCAAATCTCCGCAAACACAAGCGTTGATTTTAAACAAGTGTTCTAGAATTGCCACTCTTGCGGGATGCCCGAAGACCTTTGCAAATAGAGCAATTTCGTTTTGTAGGTCGGTAAATATTTCTGTTTTGGTCAATCCCACTTTTGTTATATTAGTTAATTGCAATATTACGATTAATGATTTGATCTACAAAATTTTTTAAACGTTGACAGAAAAATTTAGGAAAAGGGGGGGACAGAAAGCTTGATTCTAGTTCGGTTCTTTGTTGGGTGTAGTTTTTTTATTCGGTCAATCTATTTTTCAAATCCATTCTTTCGTGTAATATTCTGATAATTTCAATTTCGTTTTGATTTTCGGACTATTTCTGCATTGTATAATCCCAAATATCAGATAAATCATCAATGGCTTCTTGTCTCAAAACAACTTTAGCCATTCTTTCCTTTTTCGGATTTTAGTTTGGCTAGATGCTCATCAAAGTCAAAGTTTTCAACTCTTGGGCTATTTAGGCCTTCTTGTATTGCATTTTTTAATGCAATTACCTTGCTTTCTTCATTTTCCAGTAACCGAAGCCCAGCTCTGATTACTTCACTAACATTGTTTATAGCGACCTGCTGAAACTTGAGTTTGAACAAACTGGTCAAAATAATTTCCGAGAGATATGGATGTGTTTTTCATCTTTTCAAATTTCCCAAAATTTCCCCAAAAATTGGTAAATATTCCAAATCTGACCCGTTTTCTCAAAATTAATGCCAACGTTTGACAATATGAAGCGGTTGGATTTTCGGGTTGCGTCTTTATCCACCGAGGAAAAAGTTGATGCGAGAACAATGCACTCGCAAACCACTGGACCCCAACTGTTTTATATTGTG
>DASWKU010000280.1:0-3752 GCA_036396455.1 Flavobacteriaceae bacterium | reverse complement strand
TTCCCACTTTTGGATATCACGAGCTGACCAATCGTTCAACAGCACCAATCCGAAAATATATTCTTCAGCTTCATCCACAGGAATGGGTTCTCCCAGATCGTTGGCATTAGTGGTTATAAACGCCATTTCCAATTCAAAGTCAACCAATTTTGAAGGGCCAAAAACCGGGGTATCACTGCCTTCAGGCAACGTTTGACCTTGTGGGCGATACACAGGAATTCCCGAAGGAATGATGGAACTGCTTCTACCATGGTAACCCACAGGAATGTGCAACCAATTTGGCAATAAGGCGTTTTCAGGGTCCCGGAACATGGAACCTACATTGGTGGCGTGTTCAATACTTGAATAAAAATCGGTATAATCACCAATTTGTACAGGTAATTGCATTTCAATCTCATCCAAACGGAAAAGGACAATTTCCTTATGCTTGGTATTGTTTTTAAGTGTTGTATTGTTGCTATCAAAAATTTGGGCGATTCTGTTTCTGACCGCTCTCCATGTTTTTCTGCCGTCTGCAATAAAATCATTTAAGGTATCCTGTAGAAAGATATCATCCGTCAACGGAATACCTTCAAAATACCCCAATTGGTGCAATGCTCCAAGGTCAATGGCGGTATCTCCAATTCTGGTTCCAATGGTAATAATATCATCTCGAGTAAGAAATACACCGAACGGGATATTCTGTATTGGAAAATCAGAATTTTTTCCTACGTGAAGCCACGAAGTTCTATCAGGATTGTTGGCAGATAATGGCATAGTTGCTTTGTTAATTAATTGTTTATTAGTTTACGTATCAAATATATGTTTTTTGATGTATTTAACTAATGTATTTATTATTTTTGACAAATTTTAACAAATTAGGGAAATATGCAACGCGACCAACAGATTTTTGAGCTCATTGAAGCTGAAAAGGATAGACAATTACACGGCTTGGAACTGATAGCCTCTGAAAATTTTGTGAGCGATCAGGTGATGGAAGCTGCGGGCTCGGTGTTGACCAATAAATATGCCGAAGGCTATCCGGGAAGACGTTATTATGGAGGTTGTGAAGTGGTTGATGAAGTGGAACAAATTGCCATTGACAGAGCCAAAACCTTGTTTGGAGCTTCGTATGCCAATGTGCAGCCCCATTCAGGAAGCCAAGCCAATACCGAAGTTTTTGCTGCCTGTTTAAAACCCGGTGACAAGATTTTGGGATTTGATTTGTCACACGGTGGACATTTAACCCATGGTTCTCCGGTAAACTTTTCAGGAAAACTGTACAATCCTGTGTTTTATGGTGTTGATAGGGAAACAGGGCGTATCGATTATGATAACATGGAGGCCATTGCCAAAGAAGAAAGGCCAAAACTTATTATAGCTGGTGCTTCAGCTTACTCCCGTGATATGGATTTTAAACGTTTCCGTGAGATAGCTGATAGTGTAGGCGCAATTTTAATGGCCGATATTTCGCATCCGGCAGGTTTGATTGCCAAAGGTATTTTAAATGACCCCATTCCGCATTGCCATGTGGTCACCACAACTACCCATAAAACCTTGCGCGGACCAAGAGGCGGCATGATCTTGATGGGAGAGGATTTTGAAAATCCTTATGGATTGACATTAAAAAATGGAAGCCTTCGTATGATGTCTTCCCTATTTGATTCTGCTGTGTTTCCCGGGAATCAAGGTGGGCCGTTGGAACATATTATTGCAGCCAAGGCCATTGCGTTTGGAGAAGCGTTGACAGATGATTTCATGCATTATATTTTACAGGTCAAGAAAAACGCCGCGGCGATGGCTGAAGCTTTTGTAGCTAGAGGCTATCACATTATTTCAGGTGGAACCGACAACCACATGATGCTCATTGATTTGAGAAACAAAAACATTACCGGTAAAGATGCGGAACAAGCTTTGGTTAAGGCCGATATCACCGTAAACAAAAACATGGTACCTTTTGATGATAAATCACCGTTTGTAACATCCGGGATTAGGGTAGGTACTGCTGCAGTGACCACCAGAGGCTTAAAAGAGGCCGATATGGAAACCATTGTTGGATTGATGGATGAGGTGATTTCCAATTATGAAAATGAAGCGGTACTTGAACATGTTGCCGAACAAGTGAACAATATGATGAAGGATTTGCTGCTGTTTGCGTAAGATTTATTGGTCCTTTATAAGGTTAAAAGCAAGTTTTGACCGATGGGTACATTCTTTAATCCCCTTCACTTCTAGTTATAATATTTTGCCACAAATACACAAATCATTTTTTTATTCGAGTATTTGTGGCTTTTTTTAGAACTGACGGGATTTCAATCCTCAAAAGTAATATGCTGATAGGCTCCCAAATCTGGAGAGCCTGTGCGATTGACATTTAAAATATCAAAAGGAACTTGGTTGGCAAAAGTTGTGTTCCCTTTATTATTTGCAGCTGAATCAGCTCCAATGACCATCATGTTTTTGTAGGGGTCCTTAAAATCGGGATCTTGATTGAACATCACGTTTTCGTATAGATTCACATCATTAAAGTTGTAATTAGCACCCGTGAAATTGTTATTGTTATCCTCGAATCGAATCAAGCAATTGGTGAACTTAAAATTAAAAGTACTGCCATTTTCTTCATCCAATATAAGTTCTGGGTTGTCGTTGCCGTAAATAATGCAATTATTGAAATTGGCTTCAACCAAATCGTTTGTGAAAACGTTGTTGTCCTCATCGGTTACAAAATTGTTCAGCAAAAGCGTTGGAAATTGCCTGAAACTGTTGTCCCAATAATTCGCAATGGTGCAATGGGTAAAGTTATATTTTCCACCAAAAGTTCCTGCCAAAGCCGATTGTCCGGCACTGTTGATGACCACATTTTCGCCTAAAATAGAAGTGCCCCTTCCCAAAATCCCAAAATTGCTTGAATTGTAAATTTGCGTATTGGTGATGGTTAATTTATCATTTGCCGCATCCTGATTTCCGTCACAAAGAATACCAACAGTCGCATTTTTAATGGTTGCATAATTTATCGTGTTATCCTTGCTGCCATCGAACAACCAAATAGTGCCCCATTGCCCCGGAATATCTTCAAAATCGGGTTCCAGGCGGTCGCTTTCAAAAATCACTTCGTTTTCCAAAAGTTCCTGGTCGGTACTCAAAGCGCCGTTAATCTGTAAACTCGCAGTATTGGTGACCAACAGCCCTGAATTGGCATGAAAATGTACCCTTGCACCAGCTTCAACAGTAAGTGTTTTGCCTCCACCTACCGCAGCATAACCATAAATTACATAAGGCCTTTCGTTGGTAAAAGTCAATTCTGAATCCTCCATAAAACGTCCTTGAATATCCGTTTCGTCAATAGTCCCATCACCATCCACATCAAAAGTCAAGGTTTCAACAATGCCTTCGGAATCCTTATTTGGGTAAATAAACACGGCATCTTTTACCAAGGTGACAAGTTCCACTTTTTGAAGGTTAGGGCCGCTATCAAATTCCAAAACATCGGTATATAAAAACTGTTTGGCCGAAGCCGCCAAGGTTTGGATATCGATGGTAGTTTCTACAAAAATGAACATACTGTCCCTGGCCAACAATTCTATGTTTTCAAATTCCTTTCCGGGGATGCCATCCACATTTAATCGGTAATTTGAAGCTTGACCCTGGCCCAAACGCACCGTTGGAATCACAATATCGGTATTGCTTCTATTGTAAACCTTTAAATTATAAGTGCTAGACCCAATGTTGGTAAACACCGTATCGAGATAGATGGTATCCTTGGAGAATTCCAA
>DASWKU010000279.1:0-14351 GCA_036396455.1 Flavobacteriaceae bacterium | reverse complement strand
TGCTTACCGCTACCTTACCTTCTACCAAAGTGGTGAAGATGTTGATTTCGTCTTTATAGGCTTTAATGTTGAATTCTGTACCCAGTACTTCAACCTCTTGATTATTATTAAACACTTTAAAGTTAGACCCACCATGTGCTGTACTAGGTGACACATCGAAATAGGCTTCACCGTAAACCAACTCCACTTGGCGGGATTGACCTTTCACAAAGCTTACCGGATACTTTATTTGGGTCTCTGAATTGAGCCACACTTTTGTGCCATCAGCTAATGTGATGAAGAATTGGCCGCCTCTTGGGATTGTTAGGGTGTTGGTTGCTGGTTGGCGGTTGCCGGTTGTTTGTTGGTAAATGATTTCTTCGCCGTTGCTTGTGGCGTTTTTAGTTTGTACTGATGCCCCCTTAACCAATACCATCTCTGTGCCGTCCTCTAAAGTTAAGGTTGCTTTGTCGATACCCGGTGCTATTTGGTTGTTGACGATAATTGGGGTTGTGTTTTCTATTTGGATTTGGTTATTGAAGATCGTGTCTCTTAAGAAATAGGTTGATGCCAGGGCAATGATTAGGATTGCGGCGGCGGCGTAGCGCCAAAACTGTGGTTTCTTTTTAATTGGTGTAGCTGGTACTTTTCGAGTCGCTTTCAAGATACTTTTACTTATACGATTTGCCGAAGCTTCATCCATTTCTGGAAATTCTTCTAACAGATGGTAAATAGCTTCGATCGTTGGAAACTCTGAAAAGTCTTTTGAGTTTTGAAAATAGGATACAATTTGTTGTACCTCTTCTTTTGTACATTCGCGCTTTACATACTTTATAAATAACTCCTTCATTTTTTTTGACTTTACTTTTGGGGGGTGTTTATATATAATACTCTTGAAACGGAAAATAATACCATCCATAATTCATATTTTTTTAACCTAATGGTTACAAAACCTTAAAAAGGATGCATGGTATTATCTCTAAACCCATAAATAACAGGGGTTTATAGAACAAAATAAAGAATTTCTTGAAACCAACTATCCCCGAGGCAGAGCCTTAGGGGTATTTCGTTGGTTTTATTTTGACCTCAAGGTCCAAAAACGAAATTCATTATTTTGCCTCACCCGAATCCCGAATAATCGGGATTCGACCTCTCCCAAGGAGAGGTGAATTGGAAACCCCGAGGCAGAGCCGTCGGGGAATTCTTTAGATTAAATTTTAAAAGAAAATGAAGTTATTTATTGTTTTACGAGCATTTTATAGCCAGTTTTTGTAAAACAATAGTAATGTAAGGGCTATGTCTTTGTTTTTTAGGAGGAAATCGCGGAGTGTTTCCAAAGCCATGCTCATTTGATTTCTTACCGTGTTTTGAGAAATACCTAGTTCGGTTGCAATTTCCTCATAGCTTTTGCCCTCATTACGGGACATTTCAAAAATTAAGCGACGGCGAGGCGGTAGGAGATCCAAGGCTTCTTTCTTGATGTTATCGACTTCTTTTTCGCGAATGTGCAAATCGGTAGTATTGGCAAATTTTTGACTGTTATAAAAGATTTCTTCCCTAATCTTTTCACTTTTGGCCGCCCTTTTAAGAAAGGTAATGGTTTTGTTTCGGGTAATGGTAAACAGAAACGATTTGAAGGAGAGCTCCGGATTTAATGTTTCACGTTTTAGCCACACTTTTAAAAATACATCCTGGACAATTTCTTCAGCATAGGGTTTTGTGCCCACCATACTATAGCTGTATTTGTATAACACATTGCGATAGGTATCAAAGAGCTTTTGAAAGGCTTTTTCGTTGCCGGACTTCAACTCCAGGACCAATAATTTTTCGTTATGTATTTCTGTTTGTGACATCAACAAATTAAACCTTGAATGGCTTTTAATTATGAATTTCCCCCTTTAGTGTTTCAGACTTTAAGTAACAAATATTGCTCAATATTAAACAAATTTTATTAACTATTTAAATTGTGTAGATGGTAGGGTATTAATTTTTACTAATTAAATATAAGAAATATTTTGGTTAAAATTGCTGTTTATGGCCAGTATTTAATCTTATTTTGGGCTTTAAATGACATATAAAACAGCCTTTATTTAATTGGCATTTAATTTTAAGTCTGGACTGTTATTTTGATTATTGAACTTCTCTTTTAGGGCTTGCATATCGACGCTTACTTTTCTTTTAATGCCTTTGGTATAAATTTGGGTGGTTGCTATTTTGGTGTGGCCAAGCAATCTGTACCATACTTAAAAGACATAAGTAAGTATTAGCCATGTAATGGCATCGCCCAAAGCTGCAAGGGATACAATAATGAGCAGGTCTCTGAAAAACGTGCCAACGAGTTTTAACATTGCCTTCATACTTTTAAGTATAGTGAAATGACTGCCCTAAAGCAATTAACTTACCCTCTGATTTGTATCATTATTTGATTGCTTTGATTTAAGCAGTGAACTCAATTGCTGCATGTCTTCACTTACCTTTCGCTCAATGACCTTAGCATAAATTTGGGTAGTTGCTATTTTGGTGTGGCCCAATAGTTTTGATACGGTTTCGATTGGCACTCCGTTTGACAGTGTTACCGTGGTTGCAAAAGTGTGGCGTGCCAGATGAAATGTGAGGTTTTTTCTAATTTCACATAAATCGGCAATTTCCTTAAGATATGAGTTCAGTTTTTGGTTGGACATTCTGGGAAAGATGGTGCCATTGGCCAATGCTTTTGAATTCTCTTTGTATTTATTGATCAAAGCAAGTGCCTTGGGCAAAATTGGGATTCGCAACGCATTGTTTGTTTTTTCCCTTTTCATGATCAGCCATAGTTCGCTATCTATTCCGTAATTGATGTCATTGGCACTCAAATTGATTACATCTATGTAACTCAAACCTGTGTAGCAGGCAAACACAAATAAATCCTTTACCAATTGTAATCTTTCAATGGCATATTCCTTTTCTTCGATCCTCATCAATTCAACATCGGTCAAAAACCCTCTTTCCACTTTTTCGAACTTGGACTGGAAGTTGATAAAAGGGTCTCTTTCAATCCATTCCAATTTATAGGCCAGGGTAATCATTTTTCTGAAGCGCTCGATGTGCTTCATCACCGTATTGTTGCCCATTGGTTTTTGATGGTCGGTTGGTGTGTGGCTTCTTAAATGCCTCTCAAACTTTAAAATAAAATTATAGTCCAGTTGCTTTAGGTACATATCCGGAGTTTTGTACTTTGTGAAAATGAAATCAGCAATATAGCCTCGTGTTGTAAAGTAATTTTTTTGAGTGCCCCATTTTAGCTTGCCCACCATATCCTCGTTATGGTATTTTATGATATCATTTAGACTATGGTTTTGTTCATCTTCCTTTAAATACCTTGCCTTGATGGTTTGGGCTGAAATGATCTTGCCTTCGGATTTCAGTTCGTTTTTGGATTTATGGAGTCCTGAAGATACCTGGTCCAAAAACGCATTGATAATCCTAGCTTCTTGGTTGGTGCCCTTGACCTTGTTCTTGGCCGAGCTCCAGTACTCAATCTTGATTTTTCTTTTGAGGCTGATTTCTGCTCTTTTGCCATTGACCGTGATACGGGCATAAAGTGGTGCTTTTCCATTTTTGGCCTTTGAGAGTTTTGGCCAAAACAGAATACTGAACGTTGTGGAGGTTTTCATTTCTTTCGTCTTTAATTAAACATTTGTTTTCGGACGAAAGTCAAATCAATTTGTTCGGTTACCTTTTTTGTTTGCTTTTAAATGGTAACCGAATAGGTCACTTATTTAACCAAATACTATCAAATCTTATGGTTGCCTAAAAACCATAAAACCCCGATAATCATAGGATTACCAAGGTTTTGATGCTGATTGGTTATTAAATTTGTCGGGGTGGCAGGATTCGAACCTGCGACCTCCTGCTCCCAAAGCAGGCGCGATAACCGGGCTACGCTACACCCCGTAAACTATAAATTTCAAAATACAAATGCCAAATTCCAATTATTCTACCTAAACCAAGCCGAAGGGCTACCCCCGAATAGGTTATCGATTTTGCGGAGAGACAGGGATTCGAACCCTGGCAACACTTACGCGTTGACAGATTAGCAATCTGCTCCATTACCACTCTGGCACCTCTCCTATTTTATCAAATGAACTTTTGCTCAAAAGCGGATGCAAATGTAACTTTTCATTATAAAGAACGCAACTATTTTTAAAAATTTTTGTCCGATTATTTTATTCGGGATATTCAATTCTTAAATGAAAAATATTGGCCAGCTTAATTTTGATCACTTTCTTAATACTCTGGATTTCCTTAAATGTAATATTGGCGTTTAAAAACTGGCCACTTTCCATTTGCTTTCCAACAATGGACTCCACAAATTTATCGATCTTAGGAGTAGAAGGTTCTTTTAAACTTCTTGAAGCTGCTTCAACGCTATCACACATCATCAAAATGGCAGTCTCCTTACTGAATGGTCTTGGTCCAGGATACCTAAAGACCTCCTTATCCAAATCTTCATCCATCTCCTTTTCCTTTGAATAAAAATAATACACCAAACTTGTTCCATGATGTGTACGTATAAAATCGATGACCCTATCGGGTAAGTTATTCTTTTTCGCAATTTCAATACCGTTAATAACGTGGTCAATAATGACTTTTGAACTCTCTTTTGGGGACAATTCATCATGCGGATTAATTCCCGTGGACTGATTTTCAGTAAAATAAGTTGGGTTTTTCATTTTTCCAATATCGTGATAAAGGGCTCCTACCCTAACCAACATGGCATTGGCCCCAATTTCATTGGCTGAGGCTTCGGCCAAATTGGCGACATTTAATGAATGGTGAAAGGTTCCCGGTGCTTTATTTGAAAGCTCCTTTAAAAGTTTAGTGTTGGTATCGGAAAGTTCCAAAAGTGAAACATCTGAAACCAAGCCGAACAATTTTTCATAGATATAAATCAGTGGCTGAACAAAAAGGGTGGCGAGACCGCAAAGTACAAACAAGCCAAAGGTTTCAAACTTCAAATCTACTGCACTTCCTTCATGGATTACAAAAAAAGCAAAGTAAGAGATGATATAAATTAATGTAATCTGGCCAACCGAAATGAACAAATTGGCACGTTTGTATAATTCTGAAACGGTCAATATGGTAACAATTCCCGCTATGATCTGTAAAAACATATATTCATAGCTATTGGGCACAATAAACCCTAATAACAATACCGTTAAAACATGGGCAAACAAACCCAATCTGGCATCAAAAAACGCTTTAAAAACCAAGGGCAGCACACATAACGGCACAACATACACATATTTTGAATTGTAATTGATGACCAAGGTTGTCAACAAAATCATCAATAAAATATTGAAGAATATAAATGTGACCTTTGTATTGTCCTGAAATACTTCTATACGGTATTTTCTTAAAAACAATAATAACATCAATAGGGTCAAAGCCACCAATAAAGTATAGGCAAAAACAATCCAATTATAACTGGACTTACTCCAAACCTGGGATTCATATTCGGACTGAAGTGATTTTAACACATTAAATCTTACACTATCCACAATCTCTCCTTTTGAAATAATGAGCGTTCCTCTATCTATACTTCCTCGTGTTGGAGATATCTTACCCAGTTCTTCTTGAAGTGCGTTTTCTGTAAACGATTTATTAAGCGTAATGTTAGGCTTTACGATATCAAAATAAACCGAAATCAAATTCGGGCCATATTTTGAAAGACCTGATTTTTCCAATTCTTGTTCTGTAATGTCCCTAAATAAATTTAAGTTGGTAAAATTCGAAAATTGGGCAGTTCCCTTTTGAGTTTGACTTTCAATGAGTATAACTGTTTTATCGCTTGCATAATTGTAATCTTCATCCAAAACCCCAAAAGCATAAATGCGCTCTAAAATGGTTTGGCCTAAGTCATATATTTTATCGCCATTTTTAATAATAGAATCTGGAATTGCCAAATTGAATTTTTCTTGGTAGGCCTTAAATACACTAGGTTTAACTTCGGGATCAATTTCGAAGTAAACAGGGCTGTTTTGAGAAATAATGGTTTGCTCTTTGTTAAGTTCTTCAGTCGATTTTTTAATGGCAAAATCAAATGGTGCATATAGGTTCTCTGACTGCCAAGGCTTTCCTTTGTCAAAATTATATTTGAATTTTCCGCTCTTTGGAAATAAGTAAACAATTAAAAAAGTCGTGCTAAAAAACAAAAGCACTTTATACATCAAAGAATGATTCCGGTATAAGGTATTAATAAAGTCTTTCATCAAAATACTTTGTGGAAATCAAAAATACTAAAATATTAAAGCATTTAGGTTTTATTGGTACATTTCCTTTAACAATTTGCAAATGGCAATATATTAATTCAAAATTGAACCCTATCAGATTTCAATTCTAAATATTGGCGACGACAATTAGGTTTGTTATTGAGCAATTCATTCCAAAGTCTCCTAAAATTTGATTAATTTTGCGCCAAATAAAATCAAACACTTTGAAGATGAGCAAAGAGGTTGTTATCGTATCTGCTGCAAGAACTCCGATTGGGAGTTTTTTAGGGGGGTTATCAACTGTTCCAGCCCCAAAATTGGGAGCTGTAGCCATAAAAGGCGCCTTGGATAGAATAGGTCTAAAACCAGAATTGGTTGATGAAGTTTTAATGGGGAATGTCGTTCAATCTGGAACAGGGCAAGCTCCAGCAAGACAAGCAGCCATATATGCAGGAATCCCAAATACGGTACCTTGCACCACGGTCAATAAAGTTTGTGCCTCTGGTATGAAAGCGGTAATTCAAGCTGCTCAGGCCATTGCTTTGGGTGATGCCAATATTGTTGTTGCCGGAGGTATGGAAAACATGAGTTTAATCCCTCACTACTTTTATGCCCGTACGGCTACAAAATTTGGCCCAGCATCGCTTGAAGACGGGATGCAAAAAGATGGTCTGGTTGATGCCTACGACAATAATGCCATGGGTGTTTGTGCAGATGCCTGTGCTGCTGAATATAACTTTTCAAGAGAAGATCAAGACGCTTATGCCATTCAATCTTATAAACGTGCTTCAGCTGCTTGGGAAGCAGGAAAATTTGACAATGAAGTGGTGCCCGTTGAAGTTCCACAACGACGTGGTGATGCCATAACCGTTTCAAAAGATGAAGAATATACCAATGTGATCCTGGACAAAATACCTTCCCTCCGACCAGCTTTCACAAAAGACGGTACGGTAACCGCCGCCAATGCATCCACCATAAATGACGGTGCCGCCGCCATGATCTTAATGAGCAAAGAAAAAGCGAATGAATTGGGATTGAAACCTCTGGCGACCATAAAAAGCTATGCTGATGCCGCACAGGAACCAAAATGGTTTACAACGGCTCCAGCTAAAGCTTTGCCCAAAGCTCTTGATAAAGCCGGAATTTCCATATCCGATGTGGATTATTTTGAATTTAACGAAGCCTTTTCAGTAGTAGGATTGGCCAATATGAAACTTCTGGGGTTAAATGACAGCAATGTTAACGTCAATGGAGGGGCCGTTTCTTTAGGCCATCCCCTTGGATGTTCGGGAGCGAGGATCATAGTTACACTATTGAATGTTTTGGAACAGAACAATGCAAAAATTGGTGCTGCTGCGATTTGCAATGGTGGCGGTGGGGCATCTGCAATTATTATTGAACGAAATTAATGCAGTACGGAATTTGTAATTTGAGCATTGTTCCCTTACGACTGGAACCCACCGACAAAAGTGAATTGGTTTCGCAAGTTCTGTATGGTGAATTTTTTAAAGTACTTGAACAACGGAAATCATGGAGCAGAATTCATCTGCACTTTGACAACTACGAAGGCTGGATTGACAACAAACAATTTGTTGAAATCCCTGAAGATGGTTTTACCGCCTTAAAAAATGAGCCTTTAAAACTCTCTAGCGATTTGGTTGAATTTATTCAGGATGAAAACGAACAGCTTTTTACCGTTCCCATTGGGTCCTCATTAAATGGTTTACAGCTTTTAAAACATGTTCATGATGGAAACTTTGTGAACAGTGTTCAGCCAAAAGAGCAAATTGCTATCACTGCATTTCATTATCTCAATGCACCTTATCTTTGGGGTGGTAAAACCCCTTTCGGTATTGATTGCTCCGGATTTACCCAAATGGTTTACAAATTAAATGGTTATAAATTACTACGTGATGCTTCACAACAAGCCACCCAAGGCACTGTTTTAAGTTTCATTGAAGAAAGTGAACCTGGGGATTTGGCATTTTTTGATAATGGTGAAGGGCAAATTGTTCATGTTGGCATTATCTTGAAGGATAATTATATTATTCATGCCCACGGTAAAGTTAGAATTGATAGATTGGACCATTCGGGCATTTATAATGTGGACAAAAACAAACATTCCCATAAACTGAGGGTCATAAAAAAAATTATATAAAAAAAGCTACTTGATTCAAGTAGCTTTTTGAGTTATATTGGAAACTGTTTAGTTTTGGTTCTCAAGCTCTTCAACTTTTGCCTTCATTTCCTTGAATTTTGGCATATCGTCAATTGCACTGTAAATATTCATCAGTGTTTTTGCAACATATACATTAGGCTTTAAATTAAAAGCAATTTCCAAATGAGGTAGGGCTTCTTTATAAACATCCAATCGCTGCAATTTATATTCATCATATTTTTTATTGTCGGCAGCAGAGTTGCCCAAAGCATTCATTTTTTCAATGATTTCCTGATCTTTTTCCAAAATCAGAACTGCCATATTGTTATGGGCATCAGCATAATCAGGATTTAATTCAATAGCGTTTTTGTAATACTTCATTGCACTCTCAATGTCACCCCCCTCAGCGGCAATAACTCCTAAATTATACTGTAATTCTGGGTTAGATGGGTCTTTGGTTGTGGCTTCTTCCATCAATTTTTTGAACTCGTCCCTTCTATCCAATTTCAACATGATGTTAGCTTCAGAAATTAAGAGCCCTAAATCATCAGGGTTTTCTTTTCTTGCGTCCTTCATAGCTGCAGCAGCCTTATCATTTTCTCCCTTTGCAATGTAAATAAGAGCAATGTTTTTAACAATCTCAGACGATTTTGATTCCCCTTTTTTATCTTCAGGTTTAATATGGGTACCGGCTTTAACCGAAATATCCCTCAAGTTTTTGTTATCAAAATTTTCAACCTCATTGGTTTCTTTGTTAACTGCTGTATATTCCATATCAGCACCTTTATATCCCAAAGCTTTTAATTCGTGATAGTATCCCAATGCTTTATCATAATCTTGCCCAGAAACAGCAGTAGAGGCGGCATAGTAAAGATATACTGTGTCTTTTACTGACATACGATAGGCTTTCTCAAAATTATCAGCGGATTTTACATATTGTTTTTGTTCAAGATCAGCTTGACCTTTAGTTAAAAAATTAGACAGCATTGCTTGTTTCAGTTCGGCCACATCTCCAGAATATTTTCCGTTACTGCCTTCAACAGTCGCTACCATATTAAGACTTTCAATTGCAGCATCGATATCCTGATTTGATCCAGTACCGTTCGCATAAAGAGCCTGTCCCTTCAAAAAGTAAAATTTTGCTTTGGTTTTATCGTCTGCAGAGCCAATAAGCCCATCTGCGGCACTTATTGCAGCTTTTGCATCGGCATAGTTTCCGTTTTTTATTGCCTTTTCAGCAGCTTTTATTTCATTTTTTTGCGCAAAAGTAAATGTACTGACTAAAAGTGCCAAAGCAATGATTATTTGTTTCTTCATTTCCAGTTAATTTAATGTTTAGTGTTAATTATTATTTTCATTCTGGGAATTATCAAGAGTTGTGCCGTTTTCTGGTTCAGGCTTAGGCTCTGAAACTCCAGCATCAATGTCTTCTTCATCTTTCATGACTTTTGCAACTGCTGCAATGGCGTCATTATTTTTAAGATTAATTAGCCTAACACCTTGGGTAGCTCTTCCCATGGTTCGCAAGTTAGTAACTTCTAGTCTAATGGCAATACCAGATTTATTAATAATCATTAAATCATCATCATCAGAAACCGTTTTTATAGCTACCAAATTTCCTGTTTTTTCGGTTATTGAAATGGTTTTAACGCCTTTTCCACCACGATTGGTAATTCTGTACACGGGTTCTCCATCTTCCGGATCATCAATAAAGGTGCGCTTACCATAACCATGTTCAGAAACCACCAATACGGTTTCTTCTTGTGGATTTTCAACGGTGACCATTCCTATTACTGCATCTTGGTCATTTGCCAATGTAATTCCCCTAACTCCAGAAGCATTCCTACCCATAGGCCTGGTCTTGCTCTCTTCAAACCTAATGGCTTTACCTGAACGCAATGCCAACATGACCTGACTGTTTCCTGTGGTAAGTTTGGCTTCCAATAATTCATCATCTTCCTTAATGGTAATGGCATTTATGCCATTGGTACGAGGACGTGAATATTGCTCTAAAGACGTTTTTTTAACTTGGCCCTGTTTGGTGGCCATGATCACATAATGATTGTTAATATAGTTTTCATCTTTTAAATCTTGCGTACAGATAAAGGCTTTTACCTTATCATCCTGCTCAATATTTATAAGATTTTGAATGGCTCTACCTTTTGAGGTTTTGCTGCCTTCTGGTATTTCGTAAACACGCATCCAGAAACATTTTCCTTTTTGTGTAAAGAACAACATATATTGATGGTTGGTGCCAACAAAAAGATGCTCAAGGAAATCTTCATTACGGGTTGTTGAAGCTTTTTGCCCCACTCCTCCTCTATTTTGGGTTTTATACTCAGTCAATGAGGTACGTTTTATATAACCTGCATGTGAAATGGTAATGACCACTTGCTCGTCCGCAATCATATCTTCAATACTCAAATCACCTCCCGAATATTCAATTGTTGAACGTCTGGCATCACCGTATTTAGCTTTGACTTCAATTAATTCTTCTTTGATGATTTCCATGCGGCGCTCTTTTTTGTCAAGAATGTCCTTTAAATCCTCAATGGTTTTTAATAAGTCTTCATATTCTGAACGCAATTTATCTTGCTCCAAACCTGTTAATTGACGCAAACGCATTTCGACTATCGCTTTTGCCTGAATTTCAGAAAGTTTGAAACGTTCCACCAACTTTTCACGAGCTTCATCAGCATTTGAAGACGCACGGATCAGTGCAATGACTTCATCAATATTATCGGATGCAATGATTAGACCTTCCAAAATATGGGCACGCTCTTCGGCTTTGCGTAATTCGTATTTTGTTCGCCTTACCACAACATCATGCCTATGCTCTACAAAATGATGTATGAGTTCTTTTAAATTCAATAATAAAGGTCTCCCATTGACCAAAGCAATGTTATTGACACTAAAAGACGATTGAAGTGCAGTATATTTATATAAGGTATTTAAAACGATATTAGGAATGGCATCACGTTTTAAAACATAAACAATGCGCATTCCATTTCTATCAGATTCGTCTCTTATTGTAGAAATACCTTCAATTTTTTTGTCATTGACTAAGTCGGCCGTTTTTTTGATCATATCTGCCTTATTGACCTGATATGGTATTTCGGTAACAATTATGGATTCACGCCCTTGAACTTCCTCAATGATTGACTTACCTCTAATAACAATACGACCTCGTCCTGTTTTAAAGGCTTCAATAACACCATCATAACCATAAATTGTTCCACCTGTAGGAAAATCTGGAGCCTTTATATGGGTTATGAGCTCATCAATATCAATAGTGTTGTTTTCAATATAAGCTATAATTCCATCGACAACTTCACTTAAATTATGTGGTGGCATATTGGTGGCCATACCAACCGCAATACCAGAGGCACCATTTACCAATAAACCTGGAATCCGTGTCGGTAAAACTGTGGGCTCCTCTAATGTATCGTCAAAATTTAACCTGTGATCAACGGTTTCTTTATCAATATCTGCCAACATGTCTTCAGAAATCCTGCGCATACGGGCCTCTGTATAACGCATCGCTGCGGGACTGTCACCATCAACTGAACCAAAATTTCCTTGGCCGTCAACAAGCATATAACGTAAGCTCCATTCTTGGGCCATACGCACCATTGTGTCGTACACCGATGTGTCCCCATGTGGATGGTACTTACCCAAAACTTCACCAACAATTCTAGCGGACTTTTTGTGCGCCGTATTGGATCTAACCCCAAGTTCATGCATGCCGTATAATACTCGCCTATGCACAGGTTTTAATCCATCACGTACATCGGGCAACGCACGTGACACAATGACCGACATTGAATAGTCAATGTAAGCCGATTTCATTTCATCTTCAATGTTGATTGGAATCAATTTTTCCCCTTCTGCCATATATAATTTTATTAGATTTTTTGTAGGTTTTCATCCCGAGGCTTCGGGAGTGCTAATATAAGTATTTTGATAGTTGTTGAACTACTTTTTAAATCGTTTTTTAGTGTTTTTTATTAACAATAATATACGTATTTTATTTGATAAGTATCTTGTTAAATGTTTTGAAGTTTTAAAGTTTTTTCACTCTATTAGCAACAATAAAAACTTTTAAGGTATAGTTTTTGACTTTATATGTTTGTTTTTATTAATTTTAATGCAGAAAGGATTTTATTATGGATGATAATTTTTCACCAAGAGTCAAAGATGTCATAGCTTACAGCAAAGAAGAAGCATTGCGATTGGGCCATGATTTTATAGGTACCGAACATTTAATGTTGGGGCTCCTCCGTGATGGCGGTGGAAAGGCTATTGATATTTTGAGTGCTTTACAAATAGACTTGAACCATTTAAGACGTAAAGTTGAGATTCTAAGTCCTGCCAATCCAAATGTTACGGTGGCTTCCAACGAGAAAAAGAACCTTCATCTTACACGGCAAGCAGAGCGCGCGTTAAAAACAACATTTTTGGAAGCTAAATTGTTTCAAAGTACTTCAATTAATACAGCACACTTATTGTTGTGCATCCTGAGAAATGAGAACGACCCCACAACAAAGCTATTGAACAAGCTTAAGGTAGATTATGATAACGTAAAAGAACAATTCAAATTTATGATAACAAGTGACGACGATTATTTAGATTCTCCAAAAGCAGAATCTTTTTCTGATGATGAAGACGTAAACGAAGAGGATGATTCAAAACAAAATCCATTCGGTCAATCTACTTCAAAAACAGCCAAAAAATCAAAAACGCCTGTTTTGGATAATTTTGGAAGGGATTTAACGGCTTTGGCCGAAGAGGATAAACTCGATCCAGTTGTGGGTAGGGAAAAAGAAATACAGCGCGTGTCGCAAATATTAAGCAGAAGAAAGAAGAACAATCCATTGCTCATTGGAGAACCCGGAGTTGGTAAATCAGCAATTGCTGAAGGACTTGCGCTTAGAATCATAAAACGTAAGGTATCTCGCATATTGTTCAATAAGCGTGTGGTAACCTTGGATTTGGCAAGTTTGGTGGCCGGTACAAAATATAGAGGCCAGTTTGAAGAGCGCATGAAGGCCGTCATGAACGAACTTGAAAAAAATGATGACATCATTTTATTTATAGATGAGATCCATACCATTGTTGGAGCTGGTGGGGCAACCGGCAGCTTGGATGCTTCCAATATGTTCAAACCAGCATTGGCACGCGGTGAAATACAATGTGTTGGCGCCACTACCCTTGATGAATACCGACAATATATTGAAAAAGATGGTGCTTTGGAGCGTCGTTTCCAGAAAGTCATAGTTGAACCAACAACCGTTGAAGAAACGATTCAAATACTTAATAATATCAAGGAAAAATATGAAGAACATCATAATGTAGAATATACTGATGAAGCCATTCAAGCCTGTGTAAAATTGACCAACAGATATATGACCGAGCGGTTTTTACCGGACAAGGCCATTGATGCATTGGATGAGGCCGGATCGAGAGTTCATATCACCAATATTGATGTTCCCAAACAAATTTTGGAGCTGGAAAAACAACTTGAGGATGTTAAGGCTACCAAGAATACTGTGGTCAAAAAGCAAAAATATGAAGAGGCAGCAAAATTGCGCGATGACGAAAAGCGGCTTGAAAAAGATTTGGCCATGGCCCAAGAAAAATGGGAAGAGGAAACCAAATTGCACAAAGAAATTGTAACTGAAGATAATGTTGCAGATGTGGTGTCCATGATGACCGGGATACCGGTAAACAGAATTGCACAGACCGAAAGCAACAAACTCGCCAAATTACCTGAGCTTATCAAAGGTAAAATAATTGGTCAGGATGAAGCCGTGGCCAAAGTGGTAAAGGCCATTCAGCGTAACCGTGCCGGACTTAAAGATCCCAATAAGCCTATCGGATCCTTTATATTTTTGGGTCAAACGGGTGTTGGTAAAACGCAGTTGGCCAAGGTGTTGGCCCGTGAACTTTTTGATAGTGAAGAT
>DASWKU010000278.1:0-11940 GCA_036396455.1 Flavobacteriaceae bacterium | reverse complement strand
GATTTCTCACAGATTGATGCCATCTTATCGGTGTCTCCGTATTACAGCAAACCAACACAAGAAGGACTTTACCAACATTTTAAAGTGATAGCTGAGGCATCGCCAGTCCCTGTCATCCTTTATAACGTGCCCGGTCGTACCTCAAAAAACATGCTGCCCGAAACCACCTTGCGATTGGCCAATGATTTTGAAAATGTGATTGCCGTTAAGGAAGCCGGTAACAACGTGGCACAATATTTACAATTATTGAAGGATAAGCCCGAAGATTTTCTGGTGATTTCAGGTGATGACGATTTGGCTTTAGGAGTTGTTTTGGCCGGTGGAGCAGGAGTGATTTCGGTGATTGGACAGGCAATGCCAAAACAGTTTTGCAAGATGATCCAGTTGGGATTACAGGGAAAAGCCAAAGAGGCTTATGACATCCATTATAAATTGATGGATGTTACAGGCTATATTTTTGAAGAGAACAACCCTGCGGGCATCAAAGCTGTTTTTGAGGCACTGGGTATGTGCCGCGATACAGTGAGGCTTCCATTGGTTCCCGCTTCGGATGCGTTAAAAGCGAAAATTAAAGCGACACTCAAAACAATGGGTTGAATTTCAAAAGTTAAAAATTACTTAAACCTGTTTTGTGCCTGGATTTAACCTTTATTTTAGCATAAAATTTTTGTTTTTTTAATACGTTGGAAATACGTACTTTTGCAACCTGTTTTTTATTTATGAAGAAATTTGTTTACATCCTTTTAATCACATTGGTGTTTTCGTCCTGTAGCGAATTCCAAAAAGCATTGAAATCGGAAGATACAGCGGTTAAGTTTAAATTGGGTACCGAACTTTTCGATGCCGGAAAATACAGTAAGGCCAACAGGTTGTTTGCCCAAATTGTACCAAGCTATAGAGGCAAACCTCAAGCTGAAAAGTTGATGTACATGTACGCCATGTCCTATTACAATATGAAGGATTATCATCTTTCCGGATATCAGCTTGAACGTTTTGAAAGCAGTTATCCAAAAAGTGAGAAAGCTGAGGAAGCCATGTTCCTATCGGCAAAAAGCTATTATATGCTTTCTCCTGTTTATAGTAAAGAGCAAAAAGAAACCAAGGAGGCCATTGAAAAATTGCAGTTGTTTATCAATAAATTTCCAAATTCACAATATTTGGCTGAAGCGAATACCTTGGTAAAGGAATTGGATTTTAAGCTGGAAAAAAAGGCTTACGAAATTGCCAAACAGTACAACACGACTGCCTATTATGAATCTTCAGATTATGAGGCTGCAATAAAGGCTTTCGATAATTTTCTCTTGGATTATCCTGGATCAAGTTTTAGGGAACAGGCCATGTTCTACCGTTTGGAATCGGCCTATAAACTTGCCGTAAACAGTGTGGAATATAAAAAATTGGAACGCTTAAATATTGCTTTGGGGCATTTTAATGCGTTCAAAAAATATTTTCAAGATTCAGAATTTTATGCTGAAGCAGAACGGATGAATCAGGAAATGCAAACCGAGTTACAAAAATTTAATACAAAAAGTTAATAATATATATAACAATGGATTTGAAAAAGACCAATGCTCCTGTAAGTACAGTGACTTTAGACAGAAATGTAGTTGATGCTTCAACAAACAACATTTATGAAGCTATTGCTGTTATTGCCAAACGTGCTGAGCAAATTAACACAGACATTCGTAGAGAGTTGGTTGACAAATTGGAAGAATTTGCAACCTATAACGACAGTCTTGAAGAAATCTTTGAAAACAAAGAACAAATCGAAGTTTCCAAATTTTACGAAAAATTGCCTAAACCCCACGCACTTGCAGTTCAAGAATGGTTGGATGACAAAATCTACTACCGAAATACTGACGACGACGTTAAGGAACAGTAAAACATAACATGTCTATATTAAGTGGCAAAAATATACTGTTGGGCATCAGTGCTGGTATAGCTGCTTATAAAACAGCTGGTCTGGTCAGACTATTCATTAAAGCAGGCGCGAACGTAAAGGTCGTTATGACGCCTGCTTCAAAAGACTTCATTACACCTTTAACCTTATCCACATTATCCAAAAACCCTGTACATTCTTCATTTACCGATGAAGAAGATGCCGTATGGAACAACCATGTTGAATTGGGACTTTGGGCCGATTTGTTTATCATTGCTCCGGCAACAGCAAATACATTGTCCAAAATGGCCAATGGGGTTTGTGATAATTTGCTAATGGCAACCTATTTATCGGCGAAATGTCCAGTATATTTTGCTCCGGCCATGGATTTGGACATGTACAAACATCCAACAACGGTGCGTTCTTTCAGCCTTTTAAAAAGCTTTGGAAATACCATGATTCCTGCTACAAGTGGGGAATTGGCCAGTGGCTTGGTTGGTGAGGGCAGAATGGCAGAACCTGAAGCAATTGTTGAATTTATTGAGAATGATATTTTAGATAAGTTACCCTTAAAGGGAAATAAGGTTTTGGTTACGGCAGGACCAACCTACGAAGCCATTGACCCGGTTCGGTTTATTGGAAATCATTCCAGTGGAAAAATGGGTTTTGAAATTGCCAAAGCTGTTGCAAATCTCGGTGCCGAAGTCATCCTTATTACTGGTCCTACACATCACACCGTCTCACATCATTTCATTCAAGTATTCAAAGTTACGAGCGCCCAGGACATGTATGATGAGGTCCATAAACATTTTTCCAATGTTGATATTGCCATACTTTCTGCTGCTGTTGCAGATTACAAGCCAAAATATGTGGCCGATCAAAAAATAAAAAAGAACGATACATCGTTTACCGTTGAGTTGGAAAGGACAAAAGATATTTTGGCATCTTTGGGCAAGATTAAAAAACAGCAATTTTTGGTTGGTTTTGCTCTGGAGACCAATAACGAATTGGAAAACGCAAAAACGAAATTGAAAGCAAAGAATTTGGACTTAATTGTATTAAATTCGTTAAATGATGAAGGGGCAGGTTTTGGAGTATCAACAAATAAAGTTACATTTATAACAAAATCGGAAGAAGTCATTGAAAATGCCCTGAAATCCAAATCAGAAGTTGCACAAGATTTGATTCAGCTTATCATAAAACATCGTCATGCGTAACACACTTTTAATTTTTTTGCTGTTAATTGTTTCCAAAATATATGCACAGGAACTCAACTGTAGCCTTGTTGTAAATGCCCAACAGACCGGGAACGAAAATGTTCAGGTGTTTAAAACCTTGGAAAAACAATTGAACGAGTTTGTCAATAATACCACTTGGACCAACAAATCGTTTAAGCCACAAGAGCGAATCAATTGCAGTATGGTGATCACCATTCAAAATTATGATAGTGATTTGTTTCAGGGAACACTACAAATACAATCCTCAAGACCGGTATTTAATTCGTCGTATAGCACACCTGTTTATAGTTTTAACGATAGGGATTTTACATTTCGATATCTCGAATTTCAGAATTTGGTTTTCAATCCCAATCAATTTGAATCCAATTTAGTTTCGGTGTTGGCCTTCCACATTTACATGATTTTGGGTTTGGATGCTGATTCCTTTCAACTCCACGGAGGTGACGACCATTTTAAACAGGCACAGACCATTTTAAACTTTTCTCAACAGGAAAATTATAAAGGTTGGAAAGTGGAAGATGGAAATCAGACCCGTTATATATTGATTGACAACATGTTATCACCAACTTTTGAAGAATTTAGAACTGCAATGTACGCTTATCACTTAAAGGGGTTGGATGAAATGAGTACCAATCCCAAAAAAGGAAAGGCTCAAATTTCAGATGCCATTCAAGAATTAAATGCAATGAACTCCCGACGGCCAAATTCCTTTTTGATGCGGGTATTTTTTGATGCCAAAGCGCAGGAAATTCAAGACATTTTTAGCGATGGTCCCAGTGTCGACATTACCGACTTGGTTTCGATACTAACAAAAATAGCCCCTACACATGCTTCAAAATGGAGGAATATTAGTTTCTAGAGACTTTTAAACACCATTTTTGTGCTTATTTGAAACTAAAGATTATATGCTTAAAGCCCTTACCATAAAAAACTATGCTTTAATTGATGACCTTCAGGTTGACTTTAGTAATGGATTGACCATTATTACTGGTGAAACTGGAGCAGGAAAATCCATTCTTTTGGGAGGTCTTTCACTTATTTTGGGCAAAAGGGCAGATTTGAGCACTATAAAAGATACGTCAAAAAAGTGTGTGATTGAAGGCACTTTTGATATTGCCAACTACAACCTCAAACCCCTCTTTAAATCAGAAGATTTGGATTATGAATCCATGACCATAATCAGAAGGGAAATTTTGCCATCAGGGAAATCACGTGCCTTTATTAATGACACGCCTGTTAATTTGGACAGCTTACAGATTTTGGGAGACCGGTTGTTGGATATCCATTCCCAACATGAATCATTGCAACTGACCAATGATGATTTTCAGTTTCAGGTCATTGACGCTTTAGCTCAAAACACTTCAATTTTGCAGGAATATGCATCCGATTTATTCAAGTATAAGAATTTACAAAAGGAATTGAAGGTCCTTCAACTTCAAAAAATGGAAGCTATTAAAGAGTATGATTACAATGCCTTTTTGCTGAAAGAAATGGAAGAGGCCAAATTGATTGAAGGCGAATTTGAGGCTTTGGAAGAAGAATACGAAACGCTCAATAATATTGAAGACATCAGGGAAAAGCTAACCTTGTCCCACCAGTTATTGAGCAATGAGGACGTTGGTGTTTTGACCCATCTTGCAGAAATAAAAAATCAGTTATCAAAGCTTTCGGGCTATGCCTTAAAATACAGGGATATTTTTGAAAGAATAAACAGCAGCCTCATTGAACTGGATGATATTTTTTCTGAAATCGAGAGCGCCCAAGAGCTTTTGGAAGCCGACCCCAATAGATTGGAAGTGGTCAACAATAGGCTTCAAGTACTGCACAATCTGATGCAAAAACATTCGGTTATGGATGTTGGTGAACTCATTCAAATCAGAGAAGCATTGAAAGAAAAGGTCTCCATAACTGAAAATTTGGACGACATCATTGCTAATAAGGAAAAGGAAGTTGAAGCCATTATAAATCAACTGGACAATAAAGCTTCAATCATTCACAATAATAGGAGCAAAATTCTTCCCAACTTGATAACTCAACTTGAAGATATTCTGGCAAATTTAGGAATGCCAAATGCAAAATTCAATGTAAAATTGAAACCGGCAGAAAGTTATTTCGGTAATGGGAAAGATGAATTGGAATTTTTGTTTTCGGCAAATAAAGGAGGACAATTCAATGAACTGAAAAAAGCGGCATCAGGAGGTGAGCTATCCAGAATTATGTTGGCCATTAAATCGATACTTTCAAGATATACCCAATTGCCCACGATCATGTTTGATGAGATCGATACGGGAGTTTCGGGGGAAATCTCCAATAAAATGGCTAGCATTATGCAGCAAATGAGCAAGACCATGCAAGTGTTTACCATTACGCATTTACCTCAGATTGCGGCAAAAGGCGATACCCATTTTAAGGTCTTTAAGGAAGATGTTGATGACGTAACCCAAACCCAATTGAAAAAACTAAACCCGGAGGAACGCATTGTGGAAATAGCCCAAATGTTGGGAGGTGTCAATATTTCGAATTCTGCTTTGGCCCATGCCAAGCAATTATTGAATTAAATGCTATCTTTGTAATCTTAAAAATTAACTAAACTTGCAGTCATGTCATATAACTTACTAAAAGGAAAACGAGGAATCATTTTTGGGGCGTTGGATGCCAATTCCATAGCTTGGAAAACAGCGGAACGTGTCCATGAAGAAGGCGGAACATTTGTGCTCACTAACGCTCCAATTGCGATGCGGATGGGACAAATCAACGAATTGGCCGAAAAAACAGGTTCTCAAATCATACCAGCAGATGCCACCTCCATTGAAGATTTGGAAAATTTGGTTGCCAAATCCATGGAGATCTTAGGAGGCAAATTGGATTTTGTCCTGCATTCCATTGGAATGTCTGTAAATGTTAGAAAGGGAAAAGCTTATACCGACCAAAATTATGAATGGACCCAAAAAGGTACCGATGTATCGGCAATGTCATTCCACAAAGTGATGCAAACCTTGTATAAAGCCGATGCCATGAAGGAGTGGGGAAGTATAGTTGCCTTAACCTATATGGCGGCTCAACGTGTGTTTCCGGATTATAACGATATGGCCGATAATAAAGCCTATTTGGAAAGCATCGCCCGTAGTTTTGGATATTTCTTCGGAAAGGATAAAAAAGTAAGAGTGAATACAATTTCCCAGTCACCAACGCCAACAACCGCAGGCCAAGGCGTGAAAGGCTTTGATGGATTTATTGCCTACGCCGATAAAATGTCGCCTTTGGGTAACGCAACAGCATTGGATTGTGCCAATTATACGGTGACCCTGTTTAGTGATTTGACCAAGCGCATCACGCTTCAAAACTTGTACAACGATGGTGGATTCAGTAATATGGGTGTCAGTAATGAAGTTATGGAAGCTTTTATGAAGTAATTTAACATACAGGAATATCCAATTAATTGTTGGGTAGACCAATTCATTACAGCTATTATTTTGGACTTTTACTCTGTAAAACCATTCTTTGTTGAACAATAATGCTTTAAAGATATAATTTTTCAAAAGCCACGATTTTGGTGGCTTTTGTGTTTTCTTTAATTACCTTTGTGTGATATGAAAGCATTGCATTTTTCATTTATTATCCCCGTTTATAATAGACCTGAAGAAATTAAGGAGCTTTTGGAAAGTTTTACCAAACTTGAAGGTGGTTTTGATTATGAAATTGTGATTGTTGAGGATGGTTCGACTAGGTCTTCAAAAGTAATGGTAGATGGGTTTTCAAAAGGTTTGGACATAGCTTACTATTTTAAAAAAAATTCCGGACCGGGAGATTCCAGAAATTTTGGTATGCGTCTAGCCAAAGGCGATTATTTTATCATTTTGGATTCCGATTGTGTGCTTCCAAAAAACTATTTGAATAGTGTAAATGGACATTTGACCAAAGATTTTGTGGATTGCTTCGGTGGTCCAGATACTGCACATGAATCATTTACCAACCTCCAAAAGGCCATTAATTTTGCCATGACGTCGTTTATATCGACTGGTGGGATAAGAGGTGGACAGCAAAGTCTAAGTAAGTTTCAACCCAGAAGTTTTAATATGGGGCTTTCAAAAGTAGCTTTTGAGGCTTCTGGAGGTTTTGGTATTATTCATCCAGGAGAAGACCCGGATCTGTCCATCAGGCTTCATAAATTGGGGTTTAAGACAAAATTCATAAATGAAGCTTTTGTGTACCACAAACGCAGAATCTCATGGTCAAAATTCCTTAAACAGGTTTATAAATTTGGAATGGTCAGGCCTATTTTAAATTCCTGGCATCCTGAAACCAATCGTTTAACCTATTGGTTTCCTTCGTTTTTTAGTCTAGGGCTTATTATGGCTGCATTGTTTTTTGTTTTTGGTTATTATGGGTTTTTAATGGTTTATGGCCTGTATTTTTTGGTTGCATTTATTTTAGCCTTTAGGGCATCTAAAAACATATCTGTGGCGTTTCAGTCCATGGTTGCAATTTTTGTTCAATTTATTGGATATGGATACGGGTTTTTAAGTTCAACCTTTGCTATTAAAGTTTTGGGTAAAAATCCTGAAAAGCAGTTTCCCAATTTATTTTTCAAGCATGTTAACTAGACTGAAATCGAAGGTTTTAATATCTATTAAGAATAAAAAACTTAATGTTTTTGGTTTATTCTTATTACTGACATTTGGCTTCTTGGCGTTAACAAAACTTTCTAAAAAATACACTGAACATATTGTTCTTGATATAACGTATTTAAATCTTCCAAAGCAAAGAGTCATTATATTGGATAGCACGCCTAAATGCAATGCTGTTGTTTCTGACTATGGATTTAATTTGTTGTCCTATCACTTTAAAAAACATGCCATTCAGATTAATTTTAACAGAGATGTTTTTGTAAAGAACAACCATTACATCTGGGTTGCCAGTAAAAATAAGCATAAAATAAATGCCCAATTGGGAAATGCTACGGAGGTGATTTCATTAGAACCTGATACTATTATATTCCCATTTGAAACACTCTTTGTTAAAAAGGTGCCGATAGTTTTAAACTCAAAAATAAGCTTTAAATCGGGCTATGGCATATTGAATGGGTATAGCGTAAAACCCGATTCCATTAATGTTATAGGAACAGAAGCTGATGTATCACAAATTACCAGGGCAGAGACGGAAATTTTGAATTTAAAAGAGGTTTCGGACACTATTAATTCTGTACTTTTTTTAAAGAAGTTTGAAAATAATAAAATTAAATTCTCAAGAAATAGCGTGAATGTTTCAGCTAAAGTCGAAAAATTTACAGAAGGAACTCTTGAGGTTCCCATCACAATTGTCAATAAACCTTTGGATGTATCCATTAACTATTTTCCAAAAGCTATTGCCGTGTCTTATTACGTAAGCTTAAACAATTATAAAAACATCAAACCTTTGGATTTTAAAGTGGAATGCGATTTTTCTCAAATTGAAGACACAGATAAAACCTTTTTTACACCCAAATTGGTCAAAACCCCTGAACTGGTCAAAAATGCAAGGTTGAAACAAAACAAGGTCGAATTTATTTTAATACAATGAAGGTCGTAGGTCTTACAGGAGGAATTGGAAGTGGAAAAACCACCGTCTCAAATATGTTTAAAGACTTGGGTGTTCCCGTTTATATTGCTGATCTTGAGGCCAAAAAACTTATGAATTCTTCTGCGGTGATTAAACGAAAATTGATCGATTTATTTGGGTCCATGGCTTATCAAAACAATGAACTTAATAGAACCTATATCTCCTCCAAAATTTTCAATGATAAGGTCTATTTGA
The DNA here is from genome assembly GCA_036396455.1 of Flavobacteriaceae bacterium. Taxonomy (GTDB): domain Bacteria; phylum Bacteroidota; class Bacteroidia; order Flavobacteriales; family Flavobacteriaceae; genus Geojedonia. The sequence goes on along the minus strand of DASWKU010000278.1, from coordinate 3,030 downwards.
AAAAATTGAATGCCATCGTCCATCCCAAAGTTGCAAAACATTTTGAACAATGGCTGCAAAAGCAAACCTCCAAATATGTCATCAAAGAAGCTGCCATAATTTTTGAGCACAACATGCAATCACAATATGATGTTATTATTACAGTTATAGCCAATGAAGAGGAACGTATCAATCGTATTTTAAAAAGGGACAACACGTCCAAGGACAAAATAGTGTCAATCATGAAACATCAGTTAAACGATGAAGAAAAAGTTAAAATGTCTGACTTTGTTATTGTTAACGACAAACTTGAACATACAAAAGAACAAGTGCTAAAGACGCATAATTCTATACTTGAAAACCTCTAATCCGATAATTTTAACATTTTTGTTAATGTAAGGTTAAAGGGTATGACAGCTAAATGTTAAAATGTTAAATTTGAACGATGGGCAAAAAGCTTTTCATTTTATTGGTGATTTTAATGAGTTTGTCTCTCATAGGAATCATTTTCGTTCAGACCTATTTTATAAACAATACGTTCAAAAATGAAGAAAAACAGTTTACGCTCAATGTTAAACGTTCGTTAAGTTTTGTTTCAAAGGCCATTGAGGATCGAGAGTTTGCTGTATTTGATAAAAGACTCCAAGAATATATTGAAAAAGAAGGGAAACCGGATACTACGGCCTTAAGTGAGATTATCCTGAAATATCAGGATGATATGAACAATGAAACCGTAGTGTTCAGAAATGGGATTTTAGAGGAAAGTTATAAAATACCATCCATGTTCTTTGACATAGGTTTAGATAGTATCAGTTTAAACAGGATCACCAATAAGCAGGATACCAAAGTTTACAGCAATAAAGGAATAGATAATGAATTTAGGATCAGTCCTGAAAAATCATTTCAAAATATACAACGATTGACACCTTTGGAGCAAGCACAATTTGTTGCCGTTACGCGGGAACGATTTAGAAATTATCCCATTTATAAACGCATTTCCCCAGATGTTGTTAAAGAATTTTTGGACAAGCAATTAAAAAACAATGGTGTTGATATTGATTTCGAGTTTGCCATTTACGACAAAGATTTGGCAACCAAGGTACAGTCAGATGATTTTGAGCTTACCAAATCATCAACTTATGGAATAGCCGTTTTTTTGGATAATAACAATGAAAGCAATTATAGGCTGTACGTCAATTTTCCGGACCGAAGCAGTTTTCTGCTTTCATCCATTCTTAAGATGTTGATTCTTTCAATCATCTTTACCTCGATTATTATTGTTGCTTATGCAAGTGCCATTTTTCAACTTATCAAGCAGCGTAAAATATCACAGATCAAAACAGACTTTATCAATAATATGACCCATGAATTTAAAACGCCAATTGCGACCATCAATTTGGCTTTGGATTCCATAAAGAACCCTAAAGTTATCGGGGATCAAGAAAAAGTGATGCGCTATTTGAATATGATAAAGGATGAAAACAAACGCATGCACGCTCAAGTGGAAAATGTATTGCGAATATCTAAACTGGAAAAAAATGAACTTAACATTAGTAAGGACAGAGTTAAGCTGCACGACTTAGTTGTGGAGGCTATCACCCATGTCGAGCTTATGGTTGAAGACAGGCAGGGCTATGTGAAGACACATTTAGATGCAGATCATTCTTCTGTTTTGGCCAATGAAAGCCATTTTACCAACGTTATTGTCAATATTCTGGATAATGCCATTAAATATAGTGATGACCCGCCCAAGATTGATGTGTATACAGAAAATGTTGGCAATACTATTTTATTAAAAATTGCAGATCAAGGCAACGGCATGTCCAAACAGGTTCAAAAGCAAATTTTTGAAAAATTTTATAGGGAACATACCGGAAATGTTCATAACATAAAAGGCCACGGATTGGGATTGGCCTACGTAAAACGAATAGTAGAAGACCATCAAGGTCACATATCAGTAGAAAGTGAAAAAGGAAAAGGCAGTACATTTACAATCAAACTGCCATTAATATCTTAAATTATGGAAACACAAAACAAAAAAATACTTTTAGTAGAGGACGATCCAAATTTTGGAACCGTATTGAAAGATTATTTAATGATGAACGATTATGATGTTGTTCATGCAAAAAACGGAATGGAAGGATTTGAAAAATTTAAAAAGGACGATTTCGATTTATGTATTTTAGACGTCATGATGCCTTATAAAGATGGCTTTACTTTGGCCAAAGAAATTAAGGAAAAAAATGCAGATGTTCCAATCATATTCTTGACCGCAAAAGCCATGAAGGAAGATGTGTTGAAGGGCTACAAGGTAGGGGCAGACGACTATTTGAACAAACCTTTTGACAGTGAAGTGCTGTTAATGAAAATAAAGGCAATCATACAGCGCAAAGCTACTGATACCATTACAGACAGTAAACAGTTTGAGTTTAGTATTGGCAAGTTTGATTTGAATTCGAAATTGCGGTTCTTGAAATTTAATGGAGGTGATCCCATTAAGCTATCACCAAAAGAAAATGAACTGTTGCGTATGTTGGCACTTCACGAAAATGATCTGATGCCACGTGAACTGGCATTGACCAAAATCTGGAGGGACGACAATTATTTTACGTCCCGTAGTATGGATGTTTACATTGCCAAATTGCGAAAATATTTAAAATTGGATCCCAATGTTGAGATTCTTAATATTCACGGTGAAGGATTTAGGTTGGTGATCAATCAAAATTAAAAGCAACGTTTAAATAGTCTCAAAAAAATAAGCCTATCAAATTATGATAGGCTTTCACTTTTTAAAGATAATCGAAATATTAGATAACTTTTACGTTTACTGCGTTCAATCCTTTTTTTCCTTCTGTTAAGTCGAATTCTACTTCATCTCCTTCACGAACTTCGTCGATTAAGCCAGAAATGTGTACAAAATGCTCTTTGTTGTTTCCTTCTTCAGTAATGAATCCAAAACCTTTTGAATCATTGAAGAATTTTACGGTACCTTTACTCATAATAAAATTTAAATTAATTAAGCCACAAAGGTAAGGTTTATTAATTGACTTT
>DASWKU010000277.1:0-9630 GCA_036396455.1 Flavobacteriaceae bacterium | reverse complement strand
AAGCAATTCCCAATGAAGTTTGGGCTTGGAAATCCAAAAATTCAGTCACGCTTATAGACTATTGAAGCAGAACTTAATTTAAGAGTTCACCCGTTTCACTTCAAAAATGTCCTTACGCCTGTCCCTTAAATTATTAACGCTACCAAATTGGTTGAGTTCCCGCAAAAGATCAAGGTCCACATCGGCAATCAGGATCATTTCGGTATTGGTGGTGGCTTCTGCCTTAATGCCATTGGCCGGAAACGAAAAATCACAAGGGGTCAACACCATGGACTGGGCAAATTGTATATCCATATTATTGACTTTTGGAAGGTTGCCAACACTGCCCGCTATGGCAACATAACATTCGTTTTCAATGGCTCTAGCCTGGGCACAATGGCGCACTCTTGAAAATCCGTTTTGGGTATCGGTCAAAAAGGGGATAAATAAAATATCCATGCCTTCATCGGCCAACAAACGTGACAATTCAGGAAATTCGCAATCATAACAGATCAAGACCCCAATTTTACCACAATCGGTATCATAAGTTTTAAGTTCGTTACCACCTTGCATGCCCCAAATCTTGGCTTCGTCAGGGGTGACATGCAGTTTTTCATAGCGATCCTTGGTGCCATCCCTTCTACATAAATAACCCGCATTGTACAATAGATCACCTCTCATTTCCGGCATACTTCCGGTAATGATATTGATGTTATATGAAATGGCCAATTCCGAAAATTTATGGACAATTTCTTCGGTATGTTTTGCAAGTTCCCGTATGGCCTGTGGTTCTGGCAAATGGTTGTTTTCGGCCATTAATGGGGCATTAAAAAACTCTGGAAATAAAGCGAAGTCACTTCGATAGGCAGAAACCGAGTCTATAAAATATTCGGCTTGCTGCATCAATTCTTCCATATCTTTATATAGGCGCATTTGCCATTGGATCAACCCCAAGCGAACAATTTTCTTTTTTGTAGCTGCTTTTTTGTTTGGTTTTTCATAATAAATATTGTCCCATTCCAACAAGACCGCAAATTCGTTGGACTCGTTATCTCCAGCGAGATAACCTTTGAGCACCTTTGAGGGATGGAAATCGTTGGAAATCTGAAAGTTTAATACGGGGTCATGAATCTCTTTTCGTTTTACTTTTTCAATATATTCTTTGGGCGATAGACTATCGGCATATTTACTGTAATTAGGAATTCGACCACCAAAGGCTATTCCGCGTAAATTAAGGCGTTCACAAAGTTCTTTGCGATAGTCGTATAGCCTTCGTCCCAAACGCAATCCCCTAAATTTAGCCTTAATGAAAATATCGATCCCATAAAGTACATCACCTTCCGAAGTATGGGTGTCAAAGGAAAAATTTCCTGTGATCTCTTTATAGGTGTGATGTTCATCGAAATCGTCATAGTCCAAAATAATCGATAGTGCACAACCGGCCAATTCACCATTGACTTTTATAACCACTTGACCTTCGGGGAATTTTTCGATTAGGGTTTTAATATGGTATTCCCGCCAATAGGAGTTTGGCATATTGGAATACACCTCGATCATGGCCTTTTTAAATTCTTCGTAGTCTTCAAGGGTCAAATATTTTAGTTCTACATTTTCGATGTCTTTCATCATAATTTATCTTTTCCTATTTTTATTAATGATGTGAATGTTCGTAATGTTCTTTTATCAAATCCCTTCCAAAATCACCATTAAAATCGCGCCAAACGAGATGGATATGGTTTGCATTGTTTTGTGTGTTATCAAATTCCACCAAAAATGTTTTTCCTTGAATTCGATAATAATGTGGTTTCCCAGATTCCGTTTCCCCAGCCCACCCAAATCTAATGTCATCGAACTCTTCTGATTTTAAATTTTCCATTCTTTTTTCGGCTAATTCTTTTGACATTGTAGACAGATATTCGTACAGTAATGTCGTTAAAATCTTTTTTTGCGTATTGGTTAAATCTCCAGTTCGAATGCCCACAATCTTTAATGGAGTAACGGCAGATGCATTAAAGGTAACAATTTCTGGATAGGCTGTTTTTTGAAAAATGGCTTTTTTCTTTTGGTCTTCTGATAGTGCATTGATCAATTGCAAACCATAATCTTCTTCATGAGCCAATATCCTTTCCCCTTTTCTTTTCCCTTCTTTGATAGTGGCCGGACTTGCACCCATAAAACGTGGGGCAATTGAAATTTTATTTTTGTTAAGTATGGAAAAATTCAATGACAGATGATGTCCTTCAAATGACCATGCCCAAAGACTATCCTTATCAGGATTACCATAAAACGCAACGGTATATTTATTTGAGTCCCTAAAATCAGCATTTCCCTCCATTTCCAAAAGGACGTTTTCCAAGTCCATTATTTTTAAGGTTTTGTTGTAACCAGTTTCACTTAAATGAGCCCTCAAAAGCTTAAAGAGCAACTCTTTTTGTTTGGTATTTAATTCACCCAACTGAATTCCAGCTCTTTGATACATAGTTCCGGGAAAAAAGTGCCATGTTGTTCTTGATACATCATTAAAAGGCAATTGGGTTTTCTCCTTTTGTTCTTTGGTTAAGGAATTTAAGAAAGTTGTTGCAGGATTATAATCGAAGAATTTAAATGCCAAAAAAGTTAATGAACAAATTAAAATTAGGTGAACTGCTACTTTTTTCATATTGGATTATATTAATAGTTATTCAATAATTGCTTGGTATGATGCTCGACGTGATAGGATGTCCACATCAACAGTTCGCGTACCGGCATTTTCCCCATAAGCGGATGCGGTAAAATGAGGGTGTCCAGATTTTTATCGGACATTTTTCGTGTTTTGTATTGCAGTTTTTTACTTTCGACCTGTAAACGGTTCAACAAGTATTGCTTGTCCGATAATTTCGGAATTTTCATATTTCGAGAAGGTCCAAAGGTAGCGCCTTGTGGTGCATTCTTCAAACGCTCCTGATAGCGTTTCATGACCGTATCATAATCCCTGACCTCACGATTGGCCTTGCCAAATTTATAGCGCAAGATAAATTTAGGTAAGCTCAAAGCCGTATTGAGGGGTTTGATACTTTGCAACAAGTGTAAAGTAACTTGCCCCGTGGTCCATTTTCCCTCAGGGCCTTGTTCCCATTTTTCATCTTCTTGGTTTTCCAACCAATGTATCACCTTTTGATGTTTTTCGTCTAAAAGATTGGCTATTGATTCTTTATCCATTGCGCATTATTTTCTATGCAAAAGATAAGAATAAATCTTTGTAAAGTGAAATAAGACGATTGCAATTATTCCAAAGGAGCCACCACTTTATTTTTCTTATAAATAGGGATCAAATACGAGATGTTATATCCAAATCCTACGCCAATACGACCGCTATCATAGATTTTATTGAATCCGGGAACCCATAAGTTGGCAAAATTTTCAGGTTCGTCCTGTGTGATCATACCCTTAAGTTGAACATTAAAACCTACATAAAGATGGCTTAGAACCTGTGCTTTGATGCCAAAAACCAGTTCTGCCCAAATGGCGGACAGCCCATTAAATTCTTGATTGGGATTGTCGGCATATTGTTGTTGCCAATATTGATCGGTATTATAAACCGTAAAACTATTGAGGGTCTGATTAAAGGTGCTTGCCCCAACCCGAAATCCACCATAAATCATGTTTTCCATATCCAACCAGTTAGTGTATAAATTATAATCCACACCAGCCTTGAAATAGCTTCCTTTTGCCGTTGTGGTCAGATAATCTGTAGATGTGGTTTTTTCTTCAAATCCAAGTTCCCCGGCCAAATACAGTTTATGTGTCAAGCGATAATCGCCATTCACTTCAAAGCCCTTGTAGTCGTCATCCAAAAATGATCTCACCAATTTGCTCACATCACCACCCAAACGCAGGCCATAGTGTTGTTTGTACACTGCCGAATCCTTGGCAATGGAATCGTTTTGCGAAAATGATGTTACAGCGCATAACATCATGATCAAAATACTAATGATATAAAATGATGTGTGCCGCGTTTTCATTATCTATGGTAGGGTTAATAATTTCGTAACTAAAGATCCAGTTGTCCGTATCGAGTATCAAGGTGTTTTGTGCGCCATTAAAAATACTTTTGTAGCCACAGGCTCTTGATACATAGACAAACTCAGGTGTATAACTGACTTCAATAATGTCGGTATTGGAAACTGTGGTATCGTTGGTGTCGGTATCAAAATCGGAGTCCCTTTTTAGTTCAAAGCGGGACGTTGTGATGATACCTTCATTTTGAAAACGTAAGGGTAGGACAATGGAATCTGTTGAAGTACTGGTTACAATATTTTCCAAAGGCATTCCTTCGCTATCCACACCATTGACCGTAAGAAGTCTGACTTGTTTTGTTTGTTCCTGGTCATCAACATTATAAAACCTAATGATAAGATGTGGCGTTGTGGGCGTGTTTTCTGAACAAATATCATCGCGCTCACAACTGATACCTGTTAGGATGATAAGGATTGCCAATAGACTAAATTTCTTCATTCAAATTTCAACTTTTCAGCCACGATCCCGATAGCTATCGGGACACGAATAGTATTCGCTCATTTTGGGCACAATTTTTATAGGTGTTCCAAAAGTACAACATTTTCCACATGAAAGGTTTGTGGAAACATATCAACGGGTTGCACCTTGGTAATTTTATAATGTTCTTTCATTAAGGCCAGATCCCGTGCTTGTGTGGCACTGTTGCAACTTACGTACACCACTTTTTTTGGCGCAATATTAAGAATTTGTTGTACAACTTCTTTATGCATACCATCTCTTGGCGGATCTGTAATGATGACATCAGGATGACCATGTTGCCTAATAAAATTTTCATCGAACACGTGCTTCATATCTCCAACATAAAAGTCAACGTTTTCTATTCCATTTAATTGTGCGTTTTCTTTTGCTGCCATAATAGCATCAGGAACAGATTCAATGCCCACAACTTTTTTTGCCTTTTTGGCCACGAACTGTGCTATAGTTCCGGTTCCGGTATATAAATCATAAACAAGCTCGTTCCCGTTCAAGTCAGCAAAATCTCTGGTAACTTTATAAAGTTGGTAGGCCTGTTCTGAATTGGTCTGATAAAACGATTTGGCATTGATTTTAAACTTTAGGCCTTCCATTTCCTCAAAAATATGGTCATGTCCTTTGTAGCAAATGACATCTTGGTCGTAAATGGTATCATTGGCTTTTCCGTTGATAATATATTGTAGCGAAGTAATTTCCGGAAAAGTTTCTGCAATAAAATCAAGCAGGAGTTCACGGTTGGTTTTATCTTCCTTAAAAAACTGAATCAAGACCATGAGGTCACCAGTTGAAGCGGTGCGGATCATCATGGTGCGTAAAAATCCGGTTTGGTTTTTGGTGTTGAAAAAATCCAGATGGTTTTCAATGGCAAAGCTTTTAACCGCATTGCGAATGGCATTTGAAGGGTCTTCCTGCAACCAACACATGTTGATGTCCAGAATTTTGTCCCACATTCCCGGGATATGGAACCCCAAAGCATTTTTATCCCCAATATCATCTCCTGAATTAATTTCGTCCTGAGTTAACCAACGGCTATCGCTGAACGAAAATTCCATTTTATTGCGGTAGAAGTATTGTTTTTGGGAACCCAAAATTGGGGATATTTCGGGCAAATCCAAATGCCCAATACGTTTGAGATTGTTGACAACTTCGTTCTGTTTATACTGAAGTTGAAACCTATAGTCCATATCCTGCCATTTACAACCGCCACAGGTGCCAAAATGTTCGCATTTGGGCTGGGTGCGTTTGTTGGAATAGTTGTGGAAAGCAATGGCTTTACCTTCATAATAGGCTTTTCGTTTTTTTAGGGTTTGCACATCCACAACGTCTCCAGGGACCGTATTGGATAAAAAAATCACCCTTCCATCAGGAGCTTTTCCAATCGATTTTCCCTTTGCCGCCGTATCAATGACTTCAACATTCTTAAAAACTTGTTTTGTGTTTCTTCCAGACATGGGGCAAAAATAACAATAGCATTAAATATTCATAAAGGTTATTTGAATTATCTTTAAAAGATTTAGGCAAATGATTTGTCAGAATAAATTTTTACATCATTAAGTGAACCTTTTGGAAATGTTTACGTCTTTATATCAGAAACCAACGCAATAATGGGCAAAACAGAAAGCAGTGAAGATGAAATATTGGTAATACAATATCGCTCGGGTGATGCACTGGCATTGCAAAAGCTGGTGGAACGCTGGCATAAACGGTTTTGCGAAAAAGCCTTTTGGCTCACCAAAGATGCCGATGCCTCCAAAGATATTGCCCAGGATAGTTGGAGAACCATAATGGATAAAATAGATACTTTACATGACCCTAGCAGTTTTCAGACTTGGGCATTGCGGATTGTGTTTACAAAAGCGATGGACTGGATGCGTTCCAACCAAAGGAACAGGAACAAACTTGAAAGTTATTACAAAAGTTATGACGCAACCGAGGAGGAAAACATGGATAATGAAGCTCTAAAACGCAATATGTTAATTGCAATTAAGTCACTCCCAACCGAACAACAAATGGTTCTCAAATTATTTTATGTGGAAGACTATGCGTTAAAAGAAATAAGCGAATTATTAAAAATATCAGTTGGAACAACCAAATCCAGGCTGTTCCATGCACGGGAAAAATTAAAAAAACAATTAAAATATAGAAATTATGAAAACTAATATGGAAGACATTGACCAATTAATAAGGGAGACCTTAAGTAAAGAAGAAGCCAAATTTTATGACGAGTTGGAAGAACAAAACGTTTTTGAAATGGTCCTAGGATTATTTAGAGGTAAAAACAAATGGATTATCGTCCTCATGAACGTGATGACCTTAGTGTTTTTTGCACTGTTTATATATTGTGCTATTCAATTTTTTAATACAGAAATCACCAATGAATTGATAACATGGGGAATAAGTGGTTTTGTGCTTTTGACCGCTGTGAGCATGTTGAAACTTTTTGCCTGGATGCAAATGGACAAAAACGCACTAATGCGCGAACTAAAACGATTGGAGCTTCAAATCTCGTCCTTGTCTTCAAAAATGTCTGAATAACATTTTATTTCGCCACATATATTTAGTAATTTTGAACCTCCCTAGGGATGATTTCTCTCCCACGCTGAATTTTCGTCCCGATAACTATCGGGACTTCGAAAGGATAAAGGTACAGTAGGAATGGTTATTTTACCTACCTGAAAGGAACGGGCAGGTCAATTTAAAAACTATTAAAATGGCTGTTTTGGAACAATTGACATCGCAACAAGCGATGGATTTAGAAAATAAGTATGGTGCCCATAATTACCATCCGTTACCTGTTGTCTTGAGCAGGGGTGAAGGCGTGTATGTTTGGGATGTTGAAGGCAAACAATATTATGATTTTTTGTCGGCGTATTCGGCGGTGAACCAAGGCCATTGCCACCCGAAAATTGTCAATGCCATGGTTGAACAAGCCCAGAATTTAACCTTGACTTCCAGAGCATTTTACAATGATATGCTCGGCAAATACGAAAAATTTGTCTGCGAGTATTTTGGCTTTGATAAAGTATTGCCCATGAATACAGGAGCAGAAGCTGTTGAAACCGCTTTGAAAATCTGTAGAAAATGGGCCTATGAAGTGAAAGGAATAGACAAAAATAAAGCCGAAATCGTGGTTTGCGAAAATAATTTTCACGGACGAACCACCACCATCATTTCGTTTTCAAGTGACCCATTGGCCTATAAGAATTTTGGGCCTTTAACCAATGGCTTTGTCAAAATAGAATATGATAGTCTGGAAGCTTTGGAAGACGTTTTGAAAAACAATCCCAATGTTGCTGGATTTTTGGTGGAACCCATTCAAGGGGAAGCAGGTGTTTATGTTCCTTCAGAAGGCTATTTATCCAAAGCCAAAGCACTTTGTGAAAAATATAACGTATTGTTTATTGCCGATGAAGTCCAAACCGGTATTGCCAGGACTGGAAAATTGTTGGCTGTAGACCATGAAAATGTTACTCCTGATATTTTAATTTTAGGTAAAGCCTTGAGCGGAGGTGCCTATCCTGTAAGTGCTGTTTTGGCGAATGATGCCATTATGGATGTCATAAAACCAGGAACCCATGGCAGTACGTTTGGTGGCAATCCAATGGCTGCGGCAGTAGCTATTGCCGCTTTGGAAGTGGTAAGGGATGAACAGCTTTCGAAAAATGCATACCGATTGGGCAAACTTTTTAGAAGCGAACTGAACACCTATATTAAGGGAAGCAATACAGTCTCTTTGGTAAGGGGAAAGGGCTTGCTCAACGCCATTGTCATCAATGATAGTGAAGATAGCGACACCGCTTGGAATATATGTTTGGCCTTACGGGATAACGGCCTTTTGGCAAAACCTACCCATGGCAATATCATTCGTTTTGCACCACCTTTGGTGATGAACGAGGAACAGTTAATGGATTGTGTGGATATTATTATAAAGACGCTAAAACAATTTGAAAACTAAATCTTACCTATGGGAGACAACACTTCAGCTTTTGACACTTTTGAGCTTAACTTTTCTAACAGAATTCTTGCTTTAAAACCTAATTTTTAAGGTGCGAGCTCGGTAAAAGGATAAAATCTTATATTTCTCAGCAGCCAAAACACCAATATTAACACGAGAATTATTTTAATTGTCAAAGATTGGTGTAAAATATTATAAAACGATTTATTGTATAATTTGTGCACCATAAACAAAAGAGCTTGATACAGTAACACAATACCCAACAAAGCAATTAAATAATTATGCCTTAATCCTTCAATAATGTTCCCATGAATAATTTGGTGCATTGCTCTCTGGCTACCACAACCGGGACAGTAGATTCCCGTCAAAGAGTAGAGAGGACATTTTGGAAAAAAATTATTATTGGAAGGATTCCAAAAAAAATATAGCAATAATACTCCTAAAAGCATGATTGCTATAAGTATCGGAAAGATCGGTTTAGATTTAGAAATCACTACTACCTAAAGCCCCCAAAAAAGCGACACCAAAAATTAAGATATATAAAAGGAAACCTAAAAATGCAGCGATAACGGAAATTATTCCCCATGTTTTTGCATTTTTGGAAGCCCTAATGGCCTCATCATATTTGCCGTCTTCATATAGACCATTAACTTTTGTTGCGTAAACTATGCTTACAATTCCTGTTGGTAAACAGCATAATATTGTACTAATAATGGCGAGGGCTAAATAGCTACTGGGCCTTTGTGGTTTGGTTTCCATAATGTGGTTTTTGGTTATGTTAATATTTTCAAATGTATAAAAATTTGCTGTTATTTAACAATTCAAAATCAAAATCAGATTTTTAAGTGTAATTTTGAAGTATAACAACATATCCGCAAGTTAGATGAATATTTCAAAAACCATCAGTTACATTTTTATTGCCATTGGAGCGGTTGTAGCACTTTATGCCCAAAATCAGGAAGAACAGAACCAAATGCTTCTTATAGGAGGAATCATGTTGTTGATGATCGGGATTTATAGGATTTCCAGACATATTCCGAGTAAAAAGGATACGGATGATGACCTCAAAAATAATACTGAAACATGAACTTTAAAGTAGGGGATAGGGTTTCGGTCGTGGACGACAATATTTCTGGAACCATTACAAAATTATCTGGAAATTCTAT
>DASWKU010000276.1:0-5703 GCA_036396455.1 Flavobacteriaceae bacterium | reverse complement strand
CTAAACAGATTTAGAACCCCCAAGGAAAGGCGAATGACTTTGGAAGGTTTGGAAAACGGTAAAGTTGATATTATTATTGGCACCCATCAATTGGTGAACAAGACCGTAAAATTTAAGGATTTAGGATTGTTGGTTGTTGATGAAGAACAAAAATTTGGGGTAGCCGTTAAAGATAAATTGAAAACATTAAAAGAAAATGTGGATGTCTTGACCCTTACGGCCACACCAATTCCAAGAACGCTCCAGTTTAGTTTGATGGCGGCAAGGGATTTATCGGTCATTACCACCCCGCCTCCAAATCGTTATCCCATCGAAAGCCATGTCATCCGATTTAATGAAGAAATCATTAGAGACGCCGTGACTTATGAAATTCAACGTGGTGGGCAAATTTTCTTTATCCATAATCGCATTGAAAATATTAAGGAAGTTGCGGGCATGATCCAACGCTTGGTGCCTGATGCGAAAATTGGCGTTGGTCATGGGCAACTTGACGGAAAGAAACTTGAACACTTGATGTTGGCTTTTATGAACGGCGAATTTGATGTTTTGGTGAGTACAACGATTGTTGAAAGTGGCTTGGATGTCCCAAACGCCAATACCATTTTCATTAACAACGCCAATAATTTTGGGTTGAGCGATTTGCACCAAATGCGCGGTCGGGTTGGGAGAAGTAACAAAAAGGCCTTCTGCTATTTTATAACGCCTGAATATTCGGCAATGACCAATGATGCCCGAAAACGGATTACGGCACTTGAGCAGTTTACGGCACTTGGCAGTGGTTTTAATATTGCCATGAAGGATTTGGAAATCCGGGGTGCCGGGGATTTGTTGGGAGGCGAACAAAGCGGATTTATCAACGAGATTGGTTTTGATACCTACCAAAAAATATTAAACGAAGCCATAGAGGAACTTAAGGAAAATGAGTTTAAGGATTTATATCAGGATACCAGAGAAGATAAAGACTATGTGAAAGACATTACCATTGATAGCGATTTTGAACTGTTGTTTCCTGATGACTATGTCAATAATATCACGGAACGGTTAAACCTTTACACGGAACTCAATGCCATAAAATCTGAAGAAGAGCTTCAAAATTTTGAATCCAAAATCACCGACCGTTTTGGCGAAATCCCGATTCAGGTCGTGGATTTATTGAACAGTGTCCGCATTAAATGGATTGCCACCAAAGCGGGATTTGAAAAAGTGGTGATGAAACATGGCAAGTTAATCGGTTATTTCATAAATGACCAACAAAGTGCTTTTTATCAAAGTAAAGGATTCACAAAAGTTTTGCAATTTGTACAGACACATCCAACCCTTTGTAAAATGAAAGAAAAACAAACCCGAAACGGCTTGCGATTATTACTTACTTTTGACAATATTAAATCCGTAAAACAGGCGTTAACGGTTTTACATCCCATATTGGATTAATTTTTGTGGCTAATGAAAAATTTAATAAAAATGACTTCGTTTAACTTAATGAAACTTCCACTTTTGTGGAAAATTTATATGAAAAAATTACCATATTGCATTGTTCTTTTACCTTTTTTGTTAATTGCTCAACACAAGGTGTCCGGAGTATTTTCTCCTGCCAAGGAATTTACCTATGCCTTTTTATATCATGCCACTCCAACAGGGACAAGCTATATAGATAGGAGTAAAGTGGAAACTGGCGGCAGTTTTTCAATTGCATTGGATTCTACGGCAGAAGTTGGAATTTATAAAATTGTTTATGGCCTTCCTCCTGAAGATAATAATTTTGATTTCATCTATGATGGAAAAGAAGATATTGCTTTGACTTTCGATTTGGACAAAGGACTGGAATTTACCGAATCCAATGAAAACAAATTATGGTCCTCCTATACCAAAAGTATGGAATTGGTCAACAAGGCCATTAGTAATTTTTATACCAAGGAAAGTACCGATAAAAATGCTTTCAACGATATTTTTAAGACTTTGAAAGAAACCCAAGAGGCTTATGAAAATGCTTCAAAAGGGACTTTGGCCGCAACATTTATCATAGCGAACAGACCCTATATTCCAACAACATTTGAAGATATTTCGACCTATTCAAAAAATTTGAAACGGACCTTTTTACAGCAGGTTGACTTTGAAAATCCATTGTTGCAAAGTTCCGATTTTTTATCCGATCGCGTTATGGCTTATATATTTGGCATGTCTTCACGTTCCAATAATGAAGGCTATAAAGCCGATATAGACCATTTAGTAGGTCTAATGACCGAAGCCAATGCCACGGTTAAAGCATCTTTATTGCAAATGATCTGGCAACGCTTTGCCGATTCCAATAATGAAGTAATGGCGAATTATGTTACCGATGCTCATTTGCTCAATTTGGCAAAAGACATTGGGTATACACAACTTGTTGAGATCCTCTCGGCCTTTAAAAACAATTCCATAGGACATAAAGCTCAAAATTTTGACATCAAAAATCTCGATACCGGGAAAACCACAACACTTTCCGACTTAAATGGCGCAGACCGATATCTTATTATTTTTTGGAGCAGTACCTGTAGCCATTGCGCCGAGGAATTGCCAAAAGTAAAAACCATCATCCCGAAAAATACAAAAGTTATTGCCATTGGTATAGAAGATGATATAGAAAATTGGCAAAAAGAAATAAAAAAGTATCCCAACTTTATTCATGTATTGGGATTGGAAAAATGGAACAATTCCATTGTAAATGCTTATAATATTAATGCGACACCTTCGTATATTCTATTGGACAAGGACAAAAACATTATTGCCAAACCCTTTGAATTGGAAGCTTTAAAAGAGGCTTTACATAAATAGTATCCATATAAAATGAAGAAACGCTCAACCAAAATACATTAGTTGAGCGCTTTTAGAAGCTAAATAACCAACCAAATCTAGCTCCTATTATTCTCTCTTGGGTTATCTACCTTTTCTGTTTTTTGTTTACGTTTCTTAATCTCTTTACTTGTTTTTGAAGGTGCCGTAGTTCCTCCAGAATTTCTTATAAATTGAATATAACCCCTGCCCCTAAACTCATAAACTGTGCCCGATGAAGGATGAAATAATTCTATGGTTGCATCATTAATAACGCTCAATTCAAAATATTCATTGTCAAAATAATCATAATCTAATGTTAAGGTTTTAAGATACATATTATTTGCGACATTTCCAACACCATAAACACCAGTGTAATCCCAATAAATGTTGTTAACATCATAAACATCAACATCTTGTGAACTTCTAAATTCAGAATCATTGCCTCCAGCCAAAAACTGCAAATAATTTTCGTCATCAAATTCATTTAACGCTCCCATTTCGCTGGTATAGGTTTTTTCCCAAGCTTCATATTCCTGCAAGAAATAATGAATGTTATCGTAAAACACAAAATCATAATCAAAGGTGCTTCGTTGATACCCTTTCAAAAAATAGGAGGTGTCGTTAAAAGGGTTGTACAATTCAATGGTATTGTTATTGATTTGATAGACGTCAAATGTTTGATACCCGTCCACATCATGATAGATATCCAAAATCATATCGTAAGCATCATAATCCCCAACTGGAATTCCAAAACCATTGCCTTGGCTGCCAAAACCCACCAAGTTGTTGTTTGCGTAAAGCGTTCCCCCTCTAAAGGATAATGTAAATGCAATCTGTAAAAAAGGGGGTTCGCCATATCCAACCGTTTGATTGATATCGACGTACCACAATTCGTATGAACTCAATAACTGATTTAACGAAATTGAAGGTTCTGGACCAATGGGGTCTTCAATGACCACTTCGGAATAACATGAGGTTAAAAGTGTTGCTGCCAAAGCAAATCCTGAAAGTAATTTTATAGTCTTCATAATCCAACATTTTAAGGGTTACTGATAACATGGTTTTCAAAACGCGTGCCAAAAAATTGGAACCTTGTTTTTTAGTTCACTTAAAAGAGTAGGATTTTATGTATTTTTGAATTCTACAATTCAAAACTAATAATGGGCAAACCTCTAAAGTATGCGGTTTTTGGAGCCGGAAGTTGGGCAACTGCAATCGTAAAAATGTTATGTGAAAACCTCGACGAAGTGGGTTGGTACATGCGCAGTGTCTATATTAAGGAACACCTACAAAAAGAACAGCACAATCCCAGTTATTTAAGTTCAGTTGAGTTTCATTTACACCAACTCAAATTAGGTAATGATATCAACGAGATGGTCAACTATGCCGATGTTTTGATTTTTGTAATCCCGTCGGCTTTTATACATTCTGAACTTGAAAAAATAACGGCCGATATTTCAAATAAAATCATAGTCTCTGCGGTAAAGGGTATTTTGCCAGAATCCGGCAAATTATTGGGCGAACATTTTCATGATGTCTATCATGTGCCCTTTGAAAATATCGCGGTCATTGGAGGCCCATGCCATGCCGAAGAAGTAGCACTTGAACGTTTATCCTATTTGACCATTTCGTGTGCCGATGCCGAGAAAGCAAAAGCTATAGCCAAGGATTTATCAAGCGATTATATTAAAACCAAGATAAGTGATGATATTATTGGAATCGAATATGCGGTCATGTTGAAAAATATCTACGCCATTGCTTCGGGAATCGCCCATGGCTTGGGTTATGGTGATAATTTCCAGAGCGTGTTGATGAGCAATGCCATACGGGAGATGAAACGCTTTATCAAAAAACGGCACAAAATGAAACGCAACATCAATAACTCGGCCTATTTGGGAGATTTATTGGTGACTGGTTACTCTGTGTTTTCGCGAAACCGAATGTTCGGCAATATGATCGGTAAAGGCTATACCGTAAAATCGGCACAAATGGAAATGAGCATGGTAGCCGAAGGCTATTATGCCACCAAAAGTGCCTATGTGCTCAACGAAAACAACCCAAAGAAAACCAAAATTCCAATTATCAAGGCCGTTTATGAGATTCTATATGAAGGCAAGGAGCCCAAAAAAGTGTTTCAAAAATTGACGGAGAGGTTGGATTGATTCCCAACTTTAATATTCCTCTTATTATGTCAATAAACTGAAATACATTAAATTGACCACATCATAATTTTTTACGAAATCCCTTTATATTTTGACATGAAACCATTCGCATTTTTCTTCCTTGTTTTTGCCTCAACAATCAGTATCGCCCAAGTTCAAAACCAGTCCCAACTTTCCATAGACCAAATTATGAAAGGTGAAGACTTTGTGGGGTATTTGCCCACCAATATTGAATGGGCCGACAATAGCCAAGACATTTATTTCAGTTGGAATCCGGATAAGGACACCATTCGTTCAACTTATGGTGTGAATATCCATTCAAAAGTGATAAAGAAACTTTCTTTTGAGGAGTTAAAACAAAAGTCAAATAATGGTAATCATTCAAAAGATTATAAATGGAAAGTTTATGAAAAAGGTGGTGACCTTTTTTTGATGGACAATACCACATTTGTCTCAAAAAGAATCACAAATACCTTAGCTAGGGAATCCAATCCACAGTTTTCGGGGGATCAAAAATCGATTGTTTATCAGCAAGACAATAACTTTTTTAAGTGGGATATTAAAAGCGGAAGTACCACCCAGCTTACCGATTTTAAAACTGGAAAAGAGAAAAAAGAACCTAAATTGAGCCCACAGGATCAATGGTTGGAAGACGACCAATTAAAGTATTTCAATATTCTTGAAAAGCGAAAAAATGAAGAGGATGCAGAACAATACCGAAGGGAGCAAA
>DASWKU010000275.1:0-1945 GCA_036396455.1 Flavobacteriaceae bacterium | reverse complement strand
GCCATTATAAACAGCAAGACCATTCATTTTAAAGATTTTAAAGCTGATTTATATGTTAATGATTCCGCAAAAACAAAATTGGTGGTCCATAAAGCAACTGAGCTGTTGGATCAAAAAAACAGCCTTTCCTTTGAAGATGTCCAAAAAAAAGGCCAAAACGTTATGCTTAAATATCTGGATACAACCTTGACCTATAAACTTAAAACAGGGTTATTCAAAATTGAAGACTCATTATCCCTCAAGGATGATAAAACTAAAGAAGTACAGAAAAACGAGTATCAAATTGGCAATTTAAGGGGTGGCATAAACACTATTTTAGAGCATTCACGCTTTGGAGAAAACTCCATGCTCACCAAAATCTTGGACAGCAATTTGTATGAATACAGTTTTGAAGACACTTCTTATTTTAATAATGAGCTTATTTACGTCATTAGCTACAAACCCAAAAGGTCAAGATCAAAATATACGGGCAGGCTTTTTATTATCGATGATTCGTATGCAATAGCCAAAATGGATTTTGAATTTGCTGAAGGAAAGCGGGGCGAAAAATTAAATTTAAAATTGATCTTGGGGGTTAAATATGTAGAGAATATGCGTAAGGGCACCATTATCTATCAGAAAAAAGACGAAAACAAGTATCAGCCACAATATATAAAATATGAGGAAGGGCGTTATTTTTATGTGAGCAGGCCACTAAAATTTATTGAAAATAGCACACAAAAAAATAAAACCAGTTTTGATTTTACCATTGAAGGGAACATCATGACCAAAAAAGAAGTATTGTTAACCTCAAGTACCAAAATAAGTACCAAACAATACAATACTCTAAAACAGGAAAAAACCGTTCCCTATATAAAACTAAATAAATATGATCCAACTATTTGGGGAAAAGACCGAGCTCTGGAACCCTTGGAAGAAATGAAACAATTCAATGCAACTGTGGAAGAAAATTAAGCTTCCTTATGCATAAAACGTTGTTTTCCTAAAAGCACGTCTTCGGTTTCTACATGATCTTCGTCAGGAACACAACAATCAACCGGACATACTGCAGCACATTGAGGCTCTTCATGAAAGCCTTTGCACTCGGTACATTTATCTGGGACGATATAATAAAATTCATCACTTACTGGTTCTTGGGACACATCGGCATCAACTTCCTTGCCATTTGGTAAAACAACCTTGCCTGTTAAACTAGTTCCGTCTTTGTATCTCCAATCATCAGCTCCTTCATAAATGGCAGTATTTGGACATTCAGGCTCACAAGCTCCACAATTTATACATTCGTCTGTTATAATTATTGCCATAGCATTTTTCTTTTCTAACTTTGCGAGGCAAAAATAAAGCCAAAAGAATTCAAAACCAAACAAAGGATGGATTTACAACAAAGAATTAACGCTTTTGTAAAATTAGGGGAGTTTTTAGGCCAATTCTCTAATAATGGCATTGAAAATAAAGAACATCTTAAAAACAGTGAATGGTTTGTTGAAGGGTTTAAGAATCAAATTGGATTGGCCGAATCGCACAATGGTTGGTTTACTCAGGAAAACATTTTATTTGCTTTAGAAAATTGGTCTAAAGCATTGAAAATAAATAATTTTAAACAATGGCTAGATAAGTATAACTTTAAAGATATACGTTCCAAAAAAGTAGCCATTATCATGGCAGGAAATATCCCATTGGTTGGCTTTCATGATTTTATTTCAGTCTTAATTTCTGGTCACAATGTTATAGTCAAACAGTCTTCAAATGATAAGTACCTTCTGCCTTATTTAGCTAAATATTTAGAGTCTGTAGAACCTGAATTTAAAGGTAAAATAGAATTCACCGAAAACAAACTGGATCATTTTGATGCTGTTATTGCAACGGGAAGCAATAATACCGCACGTTATTTTGAATACTATTTTAAAAATAAGCCTTCCGTCATAAGAAAAAACAGAAATTCAGT
>DASWKU010000274.1:0-6294 GCA_036396455.1 Flavobacteriaceae bacterium | reverse complement strand
CGGCAAGATGATATTCAAGGTAAATATGACGATTTACATGGCAATTGGATAAGTGGCATCAAACCAATAGATGCATGGCACCTGAACATGTCGCAAGACAACTTGCCGAGTGATGTAAAAAACAACAAGGCGCGTAACACCTATTACTTTCTGCCGTTGTTATTAGGTTTGATTGGCTTTATCTTTTTGTACAGAAAAGACCCTAAACGCTTTTGGACCTTGCTCGTATTTTTCCTTTTCACCGGTATTGCCATTCAGGTTTACACCAATGTTAGGCCTTTCGAACCTAGGGAACGTGACTATTCGGTGGTAGGTTCATTTTATGTGTTTGCAATTTGGATTGGGTTTGGAGTGTTTGCTATTTATGATCGCCTTAAAACATTAACAAAATCAAAATTGCTGCCTATAGGTATTACATTGGTCTGTATTGCTTTGGTTCCTGGTATTTTAGCTGCCAACAACTGGGATGACCATGACCGTTCGGGACGCAAAACTGCAAATTCCATGGCAAGGATGTATTTGGAATCCTGTGCTCCCAATGCCATATTGTTCACAATTGGTGACAACGATAGTTTCCCGTTGTGGTATTTACAGGAAATTGAAGGAGTAAGAAGAGATGTTCGCGTGGTCAATACCAGCTTGTTTCAAACCGATTGGTACATTGACCAAATGAAACGAAAAGCTTATGAAAGTGACCCAATTCCTTCACAACTGACACATGACCAATATAAATTTGGGACTAGGGATTACTTAATGTTGAGAGAGATCACCAAAGACACCATGGACATTAAAGATCTGATGAATTTTGTGAGCAACGATGACCCTAGGTATAAACTCAAATTTTTGTTGCAACGGGAAAATGAAGATATTAGCTATTATCCCAATTATCTTTTAAATTCAAATTATATCCCAACAAAACATATTCGTGTCCCTGTAGATTCGGCCACTGTGCTTAAAAATGCGATTGTGAAAGAAAAAGATGCCGACAAAATTGAACCTTATTTGGATGTTACCATTGGAAATGCGGTCTACAAAAACAGGCTTCTCATGTTGGATATTATTGCCAATAACAACTGGGAACGCCCAATCTATTTTACTGGAGGGGCTTTTGGTGATGATGATTATATTTGGATGAAAAATTATTTACAACTCGATGGCTTATGTTATAAACTTGTGCCAATAAAAACACCCGTCAATAAGGCCAATCCTTTTGATATGGGGCGAGTGGACAGCGATTTGATGTACGATAAGGTCATGACTTGGGAATGGGGAAATAGTGATGGCAACATTTATCATGATACCGAAACGCGTAAAAATGGAATCACTTACAGAGGAAACTTGGCGCGTTTGATTGAGCAATTGATCAATGAAGATAAAGTTGATAAGGCAGAAAAGGTTGCCGACCTCGCCATGGAAAAAATGCCTGTGGACGATTATGAATATTATACCCTATTGGAACCCTATATCAGTTCTTATTATGAAATTGGTGCTAAAGAAAAAGCCAAAAAGTTATACAAACAGGTTTCCAAAAAATATCAGGAAAACCTGACCTATTATAGCGAGCTTGAAGAAAAAACACAGGAACGGTATCTCAGTGAAATTGTAACAGACATTCAAAGGTACAGAGGCTTGGTAGATATTTTGGTCATTTATAATGATAAAGATCTTGCACTTGAAGAAACCAAAAAATTTAATGATTACCTCAAACTCTTTAACCATTTCACGGGTGAAGAAGAGCCTGAAGAAACGTTTCCGTTAGATGATAAAGATATTGCCAAGGACACTATTGATAGCATCATAAAGGCACAAGAATAGCAAGTGAAGATAACACCAGCAAAAACACCTTTTATTTTAAAAAAAATGTTTCCTGATTACATTTGGGACATTTCAACGGATAAAAAAGAGCTATATCTTACATTCGATGATGGGCCAACACCTGAGGTCACACATTGGGTTTTGGACACTTTAAAACCATTTGAAGCAAAGGCAACATTTTTCTGCATTGGAAGTAATGTAAAAAAATATCCTGAACTATTTCATCAAATTGTAAATGAAGGTCATTCCATTGGCAATCATACCCATACTCATATTAAAGGATGGAAAACAAAAACAAAAGTGTATTTAGAAAATATACTAGAGGCTGAAAAAACCATCAAGGAGCAAATTCATCATTCATCGATCATCGATCATCAATCACCATTGGTGAATCTCTTTCGTCCCCCTTATGGTCAAATTAAACCCAAACAAGGAAAAAAACTAATGGCATTGGGATATAAAATTGTGATGTGGGATGTCCTATCCTTCGATTGGGATAAAACGGTTTCAAACCAAGAATGCCTTAACCATGTCATTTCAAAAAGTAAGAATGGAAGCATCATTGTATTTCACGATAGTGTAAAAGCTTCAAATAACATGAAATTTACCTTACCAAAAGTATTGGAATATTATACCGAAAAAGGATTTTCCTTTAGGCAATTGCACTTTAAAGGTACTCTTGAATAATACCAATGAGGGTATTGGCATCTTGCTCTCCACTGTGGCGCCATTTCATCTCGCCATCTTTATAAATGATAAGCGTTGGTAAGCCTTTTACCCTTAATGCTTCAGCCAGTTCTTTGTTTTTGTCGACATCAATTTTAATCACTTTTGCCTTATCGCCAAGAGCGGCTGCCACATCCCTTAATACAGGATGCATAGCGGTAGATTGTTCGTTCCATTCCGTGAAAAAATCCAACAGAACTGGAATTTCAACATCTATGAGTTCCCCAAATTTTGACATACATTGAAGTTTTTAGTCAAATACTAGTATACAAATATAAGATTTCCTTACAATTATGCGTTATTTGAGCCTTTTTTTAAGGTGATTACTGTAATTTCCGGCCAAATTCCAACACGCCCGGGAAAGGCATGATAGCCAAAACCTCGGTTCACATTGATGTACCTCCCAAACTCATTATATAATCCTGCCCATTGTTTATAGACATATTGAGAAGGGCTCCACCTAAAAAATCCTGGTATTTCTATTCCCATTTGCAACCCATGCGTATGACCACTTAAGGTTAAATGATAATTAAAATCATCCTGTTTCACTTTGTATTCCCAATGGGAAGGATCATGTGACATTAGGATTTTAAAATCATCCTTATGCACACCATCTGATGCCTTACTTAAATCTCCGGCTTGATTAAAACCTTTTCCCCAATTTTCTATTCCAATTAACGCCAATTTTTGGCCATCCTTTTCAATATAGCGGTGTTCGTTCAATAACAAGTCGAATCCCAGTTTAGGATGGAGGTCCTTAACGGCCTGAAAGTTTCTGGTTTTATCTTCTTTTGTTTCCCATTCAACATAATCTCCATAATCATGGTTCCCCAATATAGAAAACTTACCCAGTGGAGCATCCAAGGTTTTAAACATATCGATCCACGGAAGCATTTCTTCAGACTTGTTATTGACAATGTCTCCTGTAAACAATAACAGATCCGATTTTTGTTCATTAATCAAGTCTACTCCATATTGAATTTTATCTTTATTGGTAAAACTTCCAGAATGAATATCGGAAATTTGGGTTATGGTGATCCCATCGAAAGCTTCGGGCAAATCTTCGAAAGAGAGCTCATATTTTAGCACTTTATAGTTATATCGGCCTTGAATAATCCCATATAGAAAACCAACAAATGGTATGGATGCCAAACCTAAAGCTATGTTAGAGATAAAGGTGCGTCTACCAGGAAAAGATTTTGTTTCACCAGGTGAAATTACGGAAACCAATTTTTGAAAAGCCCTAACAATATCTTCTCCAAACATGGCAATCAGAACCACAATTTTAGGGATTAAGAACATCAATAAAATGCCCAATGCATATTGAAAGCCTTGTGTTTGTCCCGCGCTTCTTGGTGTTGAGAAAATAGTATAGAAAAAGTTTATATAAACTGCAATTGCAATGATAATCCACACCCATCTTATGGCCCTATTTTTTGTAATAGTCTTTAACGCCTGAAAGGCATAAAACTCAACAAAAAGAATAATGATAGAAAAGATTAAGAGCGCAGTAATAAATCGAGACATCCTTTGTTTTTTCCAAATATAAATGAATTTAAAATCTCACCGCAATTTTGAATTTATAATTAACGATATGTTAAGATTTGCTATCTTTCAAAAAACTTATTTTAAAAAATTTATATTGCCGTAGAATTGACATTACAACTTTAAAACACATGAAACGAAGAAACTTCATTAAGAATGCCTCCTTAACGGGAGTGGGATTAGCCGTAGGCAGTACTATGGTAAACTGTGCTGACACCAATTCCAAAGAAACAAAAACAATGGCTACAGCTCCAAAAGCTTCTTTACCTTTGGTCATTGCCACCTGGAACGTCAAAAATGCAACGGCAAAAGCCTGGGAAGTGCTTCAAGAAGGGGGAACCGCATTGGATGCCGTAGAGCAAGGTTGTAGGGTTGAAGAAGCCGATGAAACCGGGCAATCCGTAGGTAAAGGCGGTTTACCGGATAGAGATGGTCATGTAACATTGGATGCCTGTGTTATGGACCATCTTGGAAATTGTGGTTCGGTTGTTTATTTGGAGAACATCGTGCATGCCGTTTCTGCGGCCAGAAAAGTTATGGAAGAAACCCCACATGTGATTCTTGCCGGTAAAGGTGCCAAACAATTTGCCATTTCCCAAGGTTTTGAGGTTGAAGATTTACTCACCGAAGCCTCCAAAAAAGCTTGGGAAGAATGGAAAATAAAAAGTGAATATAAACCTATTATCAATATTGAAAATCATGATACTATCGGGATGTTGGCCATCGACAAAAACGGCGATATTTCTGGAGCGTGTACCACAAGTGGGTTGGCATACAAAATGGCGGGACGTGTGGGGGACAGCCCAATTATAGGTTCAGGGCTCTTTGTGGATAACGAAATTGGTGCGTGTGTGGCTACTGGTTTAGGAGAGGAAGTTATAAAAACCGTGGGCAGTTTTTTGGTGGTTGAACTCATGCGCCAAGGAAAAACACCTCAGGAAGCCTGCGAGGAAGCCATTGGTAGAATTGTCAACAAACCCAATAGCGACTATAAAAATTTTCAAGTTGGATATATTGCTGTCAACAAACAAGGTATTACCGGGTCATACTCCATCCATCAAGATTTCAGTATGACAAAATTTCAAGATGGCGTAAACGAGCAAGTACAATCTGATTATTTCTTGAAGACTTAAAACCACTTAATGGTCAGGTCAACAATCTTTTGCTTAAGCTTATTGTAGGGTGGATAAAGTAAATCGATCGCTCCAAAGGTGTGTTGCCTTAAAACCGAACGTTGGTTGGAAAATTCCTGAAATCCAAAAAAACCATGGGATTTACCAATACCGCTGTTGTTGCTGCCTCCAAAGGGCAGATTGGGATTTAAAAATTGCACAAGATTATGGTTTATGGCCGTGCTTCCGGCCCGAGTATTGCTCAAAATAAAATCGATTTGTTTTTTATTTTTGCTAAATATATAAAGTGCCAAAGGTTTTTCTTTTGCATTAATATAAGTTACTGCCTCCTCCATAGTTTTATAGGTCACAAGTGGGAGAATCGGACCAAAAATTTCTTCCTGTAAAAGTGATGCATTTTCAGGAAGATCGGAAATGAGCGTAGGTTCCAAAAAGCAATCTTCTTCGTTATAAGAACCTCCCACAACAATGACCGCATTTTTTGAAATGGCATCCTTAAGGTGTGCTTTTAACCTTTCAAAATGTTTTTGATTTACAATTCGACATAATGAAGACGACGTTTCCGGATTTTCAGAGTAGAAGACCTTTAAATATTTAGAAAATAAAGAAACAAACTCATCCTTAATGGTGTCTTTAATCAGCACATAATCCGAAGCAATGCACGTTTGGCCAGCGTTAAGAAATTTTCCAAAGATGATTTTCTTGACTGTTCTTTCCAAATTTACCGAGTCGTCAATGATCACTGGGCTTTTGCCCCCCAATTCTAGGGTTACTGAAGCCAAATGTTCTGATGCCGCTTTCATAACCAGCTTCCCAATAGCAGGAGAACCTGTAAAAAATATATGGTTAAACGGAAGTTTTAAAAGTTCTTGGGCGGTTTCGGCATCGCCTTCAATTAATAGAACCTCGTCTTCACAAAACACTTCTTCCACAATTTCTGACATTACTTTGGAAGCATTGGGTGTCATTTCAGAAGGTTTCAATAGGACTGTATTCCCCGCAGCAATGGCTGACACCAATGGTCCAAAGGTGAGATTAATCGGGAAATTCCAAGGCGACATGATTAAACACACCC
>DASWKU010000273.1:0-9339 GCA_036396455.1 Flavobacteriaceae bacterium | reverse complement strand
CCATATCCGGTCATCTACATGCATGATGCCCAAAATCTTTTTGACGAAAAGACCTCTTTTGTTGGAGAATGGAAAATTGATGAATATCTGGATACAATTCATGAAAATCAATCCATTATCATAGGCATTGAACATGGAAATGAAAAACGGATCGATGAGCTGACTCCTTATATTACTGAAAAATACGGAGGAGGTAAGGGTGATATGTTTCTGGATTTTGTGGTCAATACCTTAAAACCTAAAATTGACAGTACCTACCATACATTAAAAGATGTAAAACAAACTGCCATATTTGGCTCTTCATTGGGTGGCCTTATGTCTTTGTATGCCGTTATCAAGTATCCTGAAATCTTTGGAAAAGCAGGCATATTTTCTCCTGCCATTTGGATCAATAAAAAGGAAATCTTCCAATTTGTCAAGAATGCTGACATTGATCCTGATAAAAAAATTTACTTTTTAGTTGGTTCAGAAGAAGGTGAAACAATGGGAGATGCTTCCACCATGGTTTCAGACCAACACGAAATGGTCCAATTGCTTAAAACCAAAGGTATCAGCGATAACAATATAGTGGATAAGGTGATTCCAAATGGCCATCATAATGAAACCTTATGGAGCACGTATTTTCCCGAAGCCTACCAATGGTTAATAAAAAACTGATTATGACAAATAATGATATTCTTAAAAAATTACGTGTCGCCCTAAAATTGAGGGATGATGACATCGTAAAAATTCTGGAACTGGTGGATTTTAGAATTTCCAAAAGCGAACTGGGTGCCTTTTTTAGAAAGGAAGACCATCCTAAATATATGGAGTGTGGTGATCAAGTCTTAAGAAATTTCCTTAATGGTTTGATCATGCATCTTCGGGGACCGATGCCAAAAAAAGAGTCTCAAAAGTCCAATACATAAAAACCCCTAACGGTTGTTAAGGGTTTTTATCAGACTAAAACAAATAATATTGTTATTGTTTAGCGGTAATCCTTACCGGTACAATGTAATATCTGTTTTTATTGTCAACATCTTTAGACAGCTCTTTGTAGTTTAATCTACTTTTAATGTAATTGTCAATTCCTTTTGTTTCAGAATCTACGGATAAGACAACAATTTCATTGTCCTTGTTAAAAAGCACTTTAACTTTGGCAAAAATGTCATCTTCTACTATAAAGCTTGGGTTTTTTAAAAGTTTACCTATTTCTTGTGAAATAGCATTTGAGGTGTCTTTTGTGGGCTTGTTACTTGCGGAAAGTACACTGCTAAACGCAATAGCTGCGACTAGCAATAAAGTTTTGATTGTTCTCATAATTGTTTGATTTTTGATTAATGAATTTATAGTAAAGACGAAGAATGCCTTTTGATGTTACACATCTTCAAGTTTTTAACCTAGATTTAACAAAAACCTTAATTTTTAGGTAGGAAAAAAAGAATTCAAAAAAAGCCCTCAATCAAAGAGGGCTCTTAAATCATATAAGTTATTTATTTCTAAGCAAGCACCGCCTGAACTTTATCTGCGGCTTCCTGAAATTCCACGGCACTCTGTACATCCAGACCGGAATTGTCAATAAGCTCTTTGGCGATGTCGGCGTTGGTGCCTTGTAATCGGACAATGATTGGCACTTTGATAGTTCCCATATTTTTGTAGGCATCAATCACACCCTGAGCAACGCGATCACACCGTACAATCCCACCAAAAATATTGATCAATATGGCCTTGACATTGGGATCTTTAAGGATGATTTTAAAAGCGGCCTCAACGCGGGCGGCATCTGCGGTGCCACCTACATCCAAGAAATTTGCCGGCTCACCCCCTGCCTGTTTGATCAAATCCATGGTGGCCATGGCCAATCCGGCGCCATTGACCATACAGCCCACATTGCCATCGAGGTCCACATAATTCAGGCCCACTTCCTTGGCTTCAACTTCTATGGGGTTTTCCTCACGCAAATCCCTTAAATCCACATAATCCTTATGCCTGTAAAGGGCGTTGTCATCAATGGTAACCTTGGCATCAACAGCTAAGATTTTATCATCACTGGTCTTTAAAACCGGGTTGATTTCAAACAATGAAGCATCCGATTTTACATAAGCGGTATATAAAGCCGAAACAAATTTTGTCATTTCCTTGAAAGCAGTTCCGGACAATCCTAAATTAAAGGCGATGCGTCTCGCTTGAAACGGCATGAGTCCAACCGATGGATCAATCTCTTCTGTAAAGATTAAATGTGGCGTTTTTTCGGCAACAGATTCTATATCCATTCCACCTTCAGTGGAATACATGATCATATTTCGACCCCTGGCACGATTCAAAAGTACGGACATATAAAATTCCTTTGTTTCACTTGGGCCAGGATAATAGACATCTTCAGCTATTAAAACCTGATGAACCTTTTTACCTTCTTTGGACGTTTGGGGTGTGATTAAATTCATACCAATAATCTTTCCGGCAATCTCTTCGACCTCCTTCAAATTTTTGGCAAGTTTAACACCACCACCTTTTCCCCGTCCACCGGCATGAATTTGCGCTTTGATAACATGCCAACTGGTTCCCGTTTCTTGTGTCAATTGTTTGGCAGCGGCAACGGCTTCCCTCGCATTTTGGGCTACAATACCCCGTTGGATCCGTACTCCAAAACTGCTCAATATCTCTTTTCCTTGATATTCGTGTAAGTTCATTTTTCCAATCAAAATTAATTGGAACAAAAGTAAACATACTAACGCTTTTAACCAATATTTTTTCCTATTGATTGATAGCCTTAATGAATCTCCATTTTTAATCCTTAATTTTTAAAGAATTATTAGCTTTTGAGTTGAAAAAACTTTTTAGCTTTGCAGCCTAATTTAAATTTCAATAAAATGGAAAACAACACCTTATTACAAATTGTAAGGGACTATGGTAGTCCGGTTTACGTTTATGATGCTGAAAAAATAGTATCACAATACAAACGTTTGACTTCTGCATTCAATAAGGTGAAGAAACTGAAGATCAATTATGCCGTTAAGGCATTATCCAACATATCGGTCTTAAAATTGTTCAATACATTGGGATCAGGTTTGGATACGGTGTCAATTCAAGAAGTTAGACTTGGTTTGGCGGCTGGCTTTGACCCTAAAAACATAATTTTTACACCCAACGGCGTGTCTTTGAAAGAAATTGAAGATGTTGCCAAATTAGGAGTTCAAATCAATATTGACAACCTTTCGATATTGGAACAGTTTGGCACAAAATATCCTAAAACTCCGGTTTGTATCCGTATCAATCCACATGTGATGGCCGGTGGAAACACCAATATTTCGGTGGGCCATATTGATAGTAAATTTGGGATTTCAATTCACCAAATCCCTCACATTTTACGTATTGTTGAAAACACAAAAATGAATATCAACGGCATTCATATGCATACAGGCAGTGATATTTTGGATATTGAAGTGTTTTTATATGCCAGTGAAATTTTGTTTGATACGGCAAGACATTTCAAAAATTTAGACTTCATTGACTTTGGTTCCGGGTTTAAAGTTCCCTACAAAGCGGGTGATATTGAAACCAATATTGAGGAATTCGGAGAAAAACTGTCAAAACGCTTCAACGAATTTTGTAAGGAATATGGTAAATCGCTAACGCTTGCTTTTGAACCCGGTAAATTTTTGGTGAGTGAGGCCGGTTTCTTCCTTGCAAAAGTGAATGTGGTAAAACAGACCACCTCTACTGTTTTTGCACAAATTGATTCGGGCTTCAATCATTTGATTAGACCCATGCTTTACGGTTCACAACATCAAATCATCAATATTTCCAATCCCGATGGGCGTGAGCGTTTTTACTCGGTGGTAGGTTATATTTGCGAAACCGATACGTTTGCCAACAACAGACGCATTAATGAAATCAGTGAAGATGATATTTTATGTTTCAGAAACGCTGGAGCCTATTGTTTCACCATGTCCAGTAATTATAACTCACGTTATCGACCAGCAGAAGTATTGTGGTACAAGGACAAAGCACATTTAATCAGAAAAAGAGAAACCTTTGATGATATTTTAAAAAATCAGGTTGAAATTCAACTCTAATTTCCAAAGCGTCTTAAATTAAGGCGCTTTTTTTATCTTTAGGGAAATAATCTCCTTATGCGCTATCTTTATCTTTTTATAATGCTTTTCAATTTGGGCTGCTCCAAAGATTATAACAAAAATCCATTGCCAAATATTTTAAGTTCAAACCATCCAAAAATCAAACGGGTGATGGACAGCCTTGAAAACCATGAAATACAAATTAAACTTTCAGAAATTACAAAAAACGATAAAGGAGAAATAGCCTTCAAGGATTATGAATTTCAGGTCAACGACAGTACTTATTTTTATCCCGCCAGCACCGTTAAGTTACCAATTGCCATACTGGCTCTTGAAAAGGTTGAGGAACTTGAAAATATAACAAGCCTGACACCTTTTCATATTGATGGAGATTCAATTACAACCACGCTTAGAAAAGAAATCGAAGCTATTTTTGCCGTGAGCAGTAACGAAGCCTGTAATCGGCTTATTGAGTTTCTTGGATTCGATTATATCAACGGTAAATTAAAATCAAAACAACTACAGCCCGTTAGAATTGCCCACCGATTGTCAGCTCCAAATTCTGATGATCTAGTGACAAAAGCAGTAAATTTTATTGAAAACGATGCCATAGTTTACAAACAATTACCCATAAACAGCCAACAAATAAGACCTCTCATCCTCAACAGAATCAAAAAAGGCAAAGGTTATTATAAAGACAGTGTCTTAGTGAATGAACCCATGGATTTCTCATTGAAAAATTATTTACCTATTACTATACAAAGTGAAATCATGAAACGTCTCCAATTTCCAAATCTCTACGAATATTCCCAACAATTTCATTTGAATGATAGCGATTATAATTTTTTGATTGATGTGATGCAAAAACTTCCCTATGAGTTGGGCTATGATAAATCAATCTATAATGACGGTTATGTAAAATTCTTCATGTATGGAGATACCAAAGAGGATATTCCGGATCATATCAACATCCATAACAAGGTTGGTGACGCCTTTGGTTATTTAATGGATAACGCCTACATTGTAGATACAAAATACAATGTTTCATTTTTGGTTACGGCGACCATTCATGTCAATCGGAACGGTATTTTTAATGATGATGATTATGAATATGACTCGATTGGTTTTCCCTTTTTGGCAGAATTGGGGCGACAACTGCACTCCTACTATATTGAAAAAGAATTATACCTTGACAAGCACAGGGATTAAAACAAATTGTTATCTTTCTTGAAAATTGTAAAACCGGAATTTTATTATTTTTACAAGACATTCCAAAACCGTATTCATTACTATGTCCAATTCCTTTTCAGTTAAAAAAGATATAGCCTACGCCGAAACCCTGCCTGCTGAATTTTACAGGAGCCAAAAGGTTTTTGATGCCATAAAAGAGGACATTTTTTTAAAGACATGGCAATGGATAGGCGATGAAAGTTTGGTGCCTTTGGCACAATATGCACATCCGTTTATTTTTTTGGATAATTATATCACAGAACCTCTTGTTCTTGTTCGAGATAAAGAAAATACCATAAAGTGTTTCAGCAACGTATGCACGCATCGTGGAAATATTGTTGTCGACCATCCCGGAAAGGCAACCCAATTGCGTTGTCTTTACCATGGCCGGCGCTATAATTTGGATGGCTCTTTCAAATCGATGCCCGAATTTGAAGAGGCCAAAAACTTCCCAAGACCATGTGACAATTTGCGTGAATTTTTAGTGTCCACCTTGGACCCTTTTATTTTTGTGGGCCTTAATCCTGTTTTCGATTTTGATACCGTATTGCAGATTATGATTGAACGTATTGGCTTTTTGCCCCTCCATCAATTTAAGCCACGTAAAGATTTAAGCAAAGACTATCTCGTAAATTGTCATTGGGCCTTGTATTGTGATAATTATCTTGAAGGCTTTCATATCCCATTTGTGCATGAAGGCTTAAACAGTGTACTGGATTATGGAAGTTACACTACCGAAATTTATGACCATTGCAATCTCCAAATAGGTTATGCCAATTCGGGGGAAGAAGTGTTCAATTTGCCGGAATACCATAAAGATTATGGTAAGCAAATCGCTGCCTATTATTATTGGATTTTCCCCAATATGATGTTTAATTTTTATCCTTGGGGCTTATCCATCAATATCGTAAAACCCATGACCTTAAACCAAACAAAGGTCTCGTTTATTACTTACGTCCATGACGAAACCAAACTTAATAAAGGAGCCGGAGCACTATTGGACAAGGTAGAACGGGAGGATGAATTTGTGGTTGAAAGCGTCCATAAAGGTGTGCAATCCAGATTTTACACAACCGGACGTTTTTCTCCAACACGGGAAAAAGGCGTGCACCATTTTCATCGTCTTTTGGCGAAATACTTATCTTAAGATTACCTTTAAAATGTCTTTGTCCATGTCTTATTTTAAAGCCACTTCACAAAAAACGTGTGGAATTTCATTTATAAAAGAAAAAAAATAGATATCTTTAAATCTCCAAAATTGATTTTTTAAGCCATTTTTATAAGAGTTAATAGCAATTCTTCCCCAAAGCTAAAGTAGTTACCTAACAGCCCCTAGATTGATTTTTTATTGTGATTAAACTGAAGTTGGACCAACCTCTAACTGCTATTTATATTAACAAATTATTTAATTCAATTCTAACCAAAATCAAAATTATGAGAAAATTACTCTTTTTGATGATGCTGTTACCAATAATGGCACTATCGCAAACAAACGAAAGTATTTTATTAGACATGACTGAACTTACTGTTAAATTTGGTCATAACGAACAATTCGTTGAAGGTATGAAAGTGTATAAAAAATGCTATACGGATAATGGGGGTACCAACAAATGGAATACCTGGCATCGCGTTCAAGGAGAAGGTTCTGTTTATGTACTGACAAGTACAATGGCTAAATGGGCTGAAATGGACGAAGACAGAGATGACGCTGGTAAAAAATGTTGGATTAATGTTGTTAATTTGATTAGACCACATTTGAAAAGTGTTGGCTATAACATTGCACGCTCCATGCCCAATTTAAGCAGAACAACTCCAATGCCTGAAACTACAACAATGGTTTATGTATTCAATGTAAAAACAAGCAATGATTTGGCTTTTAGGGAAGTTATTGGGGAGTTATCTTCTGCAATTAAAAAAGCTGAAGGAGATTCCAGAGGCACATGGTACGCTTCTCAAGGTGGAACTCCTGAAAGGCCCAATTACTTTATAGGCATTCCTTATGATAATTTTGCTGCAATGGATGTAGAGAGAGATGGTCCTTGGATCGTTTATGAAAAAGCAAATGGCAAGGCCAAAACCGAGGCGTTAAGGGCCAAATACAGAGCCTCTGTTTCTTCAGATTGGTCTTATATGTATACATTGAACAAAGAGCTATCAAATCAATAACCAACTAACCAAATGGCTCTATTAGTGTTCGGGTGTGATCTAAGTATTGCACCCGAATATTTATTACCTTAACTAAATTATTAACTAACAAACTCATTAATTATGAATGATCAAAGCACAAAAAACAGCGGTATTTTAAAAATAGCCGCTGTACTATTTATTATTTGGGGCATCCTAGGACTTATGGACGCCAAGAACTATTCTTATTCTGGCTATAGCACAGATGGTAACAACAAAATTATTCAAGTAAAGGAAGGAAGTCCGGCTGAAGCTGCCGGAATGCAGGTAGGAGATGTTATAAAATCCTACGATGGTATTTCAGTGATAGATTCTAAAGCTTTTTCTAAAAGAAAACGAACCGAAATTGGACAAACCGTAGAGATTGTGGTGGACCGAAATGGCGAAGAGCAGGCTTTACAAGTTACCTATACAACATTACCAGATAAAAATAACACACTAAATATGTCTGCATTCATTATGGGGTTGTTATTTATTGTTTTGGGGCTTTATGTCGATCTAAAAAAGAAAACAGCCTTGAGTTTTGCTTTTGCTGTTTTTGCAGTGTTCTTTGGGTTTATTTGGTTCAATGGTCCATATATCAATCCAGGATTTTTAAATGAGTTTGTGGACAGCATTAGCATTGCTTTGATAATGTTTGCTTTTGTTGCTCTGGCTCGTTTTATTCTACAATATCCACCAGAAAGCTCTTTTTTGAATGGTGGAAACAGCCGTTGGACCTATGTACCTGCCGCTGTAATGGTGTTGATTATTTGGATACTTAATTTTGCACAACCCGATAGTACAAGTACGTTAAAAGTTACGTTAAGAACGCTGTTTGGTGTAGTTATTATCTTTTATTTCGGCTTGGCGTTAATAACGCTAATACGCAAATATTCAAAAGCAAGTGCAGAAGAACGTAAATCATCGGGATTAAATCAAATGCTGTTGGGAACTGTTTTAGGCTTACTTCCTTTTTTAATATCTTTTACTATAACCATAATATCCCCAGCAACCATTTTACCTGGTGATGATTATATGTTCCTGACATTTGCATTCATCCCAATCTTTTTTTCAATGGCACTTTTGAAAAAAAAATAATTTAAAAGAGTGGAATGAAATTTAAATAATTGTAAAAGTTTAACAATGGTCAAAAAAGTTAAACCAGACAAATAAGTATCATACTAAAAACAGATAGATAAAATTTTGCTTTATTGAAATCGATATCAGTAAATTCTCTTTATTAAGATTTATAGTTAGTATTTCAATATTTGATTTCAATAAAGCAAAATATGAGGGCAACTACATATAATCTATCTGTTTTTAGTATGAATTACTTGTGTATTGGATATTGAAGAGAAATGTATTTATTTTCAGTTTTAGAACCTAAACAAATTTTATGACACTTAAAACCAACCGAATCCAATCCATAGACCTTTTAAGGGGTGTGGTCATGGTCATTATGGCCTTGGACCACGTACGGGATTATTTTCATCTTGGGGCCTTTAGCTACGACCCTGTAAATATGGAAACCACCAACCCAGTTCTGTTTTTCACACGGTTCATTACCCATTATTGTGCCCCAATCTTTGTATTCTTGGCAGGAACATCGGCATTTTTATATGGAGCAAAGAAAACAAAAGCCCAGCTTGCCAAATTTTTAATGACTAGGGGATTGTGGTTGATCATTGTCGAAATAATCATCATGGACTTTTTATGGTGGTTTGATATTACCTATAGTTTTATCAATCTACAAGTGATTTGGGCCATTGGAATTTGTATGATTCTTTTGGGAATATTAATTTAATGGGGTATCCAGTCAATACCCGTGATTTTCGTTAATTATTTCATCATATGTCACTGGCCCTGCAATAACAGCCTGCTCAAGTAA
>DASWKU010000272.1:0-7148 GCA_036396455.1 Flavobacteriaceae bacterium | reverse complement strand
AATGAAAAAAATACTCAAAACATTTCAACTCCGGAAACCAAAACCGACTGGGGTTTTACTGAATTTGTAAAAGTGGACAGCATCAATCCCATTTTAAATCCAACCGATGAACTGGAATTTACCGATCCCATCACGGGTAGTACTGCCAAATGGGAAGAACGCAATGTGCTCAACCCAACCGCTGTTGTTAAAGATGATAAAGTGTATTTAATGTATCGAGCGCAAGATTTAAATGGCACCTCCCGAATTGGAATAGCCATAAGTGATGATGGGCTTCATTTTGAAAAAATGCCCGCTCCTGTGCTTTATCCCGATAATGATGACATGAAACTGTATGAGTGGAATTATAAAAAGGATGCTACAGAGCAAACCAACACCGAAGACTGTTATTTCTGTTATTTTGATGGCGTTGAAGATCCAAGGATTGTTGAAAGTGATACAGGTGATTATATCATGACCTATACCTCCTATGACGGAAAAACAGCACGATTGAGTATCGCCTCTTCAAAAGATTTAAAAACATGGACCAAACATGGCTTGGTCTTAAATCATGAAAAATATAAGGACACTTGGTCCAAATCCGGGGCCATTGTTAGTGAACTACGAGGTGACAAAATCATTGCCACAAAAATTGATGGGAAGTACTGGATGTATTTTGGGGACAC
Source organism: Flavobacteriaceae bacterium (assembly GCA_036396455.1). Lineage (GTDB taxonomy): Bacteria > Bacteroidota > Bacteroidia > Flavobacteriales > Flavobacteriaceae > Geojedonia. Next base: position 6,483 of record DASWKU010000272.1, on the reverse strand, counting down.
CGATCTGTTTATGGCCACCTCAACCGATTTGATCCATTGGGACGTGGCCGAAAATGAGGAATCGGGAAAAATGTTTACAGTATTGCACCCAAGAATGGGATATTTTGATAGCCGATTGGTCGAGCCAGGACCTTATGCACTCCTTAAAGATGAAGGCATTTTACTGATTTACAATGGTAGCAATGCGGCCAATTTTAACGATCCCAACCTGCCCAAATTCACATACGCTGCTGGACAAGCCTTATTTGACAAAACGCAACCCTATAAACTTTTGGACAGAACCGAAAGTTATTTTATACATCCCGACAAGGATTATGAAAAAATTGGCGAAGTGAACGAGGTGTGTTTTGTGGAGGGCTTGGTGTTTTTTAAGGAACAATGGTTTTTGTATTATGGCACTGCCGACTCTAAAATTGCTGTGGCCGTGGCTGATAAATAACGTTTGACTTTCTTAAAAAAATAGACGAACTTGGTTTAACTACTGATATAAATCATTGAAACAGATTCATATAAAAACATTGTAGTGCATTTTGAGATCAAATCATTAACGTAATAAACAACCCCGGGGCAAGCCCACGAGGTATTAGTGGAACTTAACTTTTTTAGTTTGATGAAAAACCATCCGTTTTTCAAACTTTTCCTCTTTTACCCCGAGGCAAGCCTCGAGGAATTCTTTAGATTAAAATGAATCATATCGTATCAAAAAAGTCGAATATTTATCGAATAAAAACGAATCATATCGTATCAAATTAAAGTGAAATTGATATATTTGATTTATGGAAAATAGTGTTCATACTTTTAAACTAAACCTCGACTGGAAATTAGTAAGGCTAATTAGCCAAATCGACAGATTTGATGCTTCATGGACTTCAATAGAAAAAAAAGAAGGACAAAGTTTAAAACAATTAAAATCAATTGCTACTGTAAGAAGTGTTGGCGCTTCAACTCGTATTGAGGGTTCTAAAATGAGTGATGAGGAAGTTGAAGTTCTTCTCAAACAAATTAATATTACCAAACTTTCAGATAGAGACTCTCAGGAAGTTGTGGGATACTTTGAAGCCTTGGACATCATCACAGAATCATATAAAAATATTGACATTAAAGAAAGTAGCTTAAAAAATCTACACAATATTTTAATGAAACACAGCAAAAAGGATGAGTGGCATAAGGGCAATTACAAACAACATACAAATGCTATCGAAGCCAATTATCCTGATGGAACAAAACAAATAATTTTTCAAACAACTGAAGCTGGATTCGCAACTGAAGATGCAATGAGAGCGTTGGTTGACTGGTATAAAAAAGATAAAACCACTCATCCATTGGTAAAGTGCGCATTATTTGCATACGAATTAGTTAGCATTCATCCCTTCCAAGATGGAAATGGTCGCCTTGGCAGACTTTTATCATCATTACTTTTATTAAAAAATGGATATAACTGGATTCAATATGTAAGTTTTGAACATGAAATTGAAAACAGAAAAACAGAATATTACAGAGTATTACGAAGTTGTCAGGCTCAAAGACCAAATGAAGATGTAACTGAATGGGTAAATTTCTTCTTTGATGCATTAAAAAATATTCAAAATCAATTATTAAATAAACTTGAAAAAAGTGGTATTGAAACTCAATTATCGCCAAGAGAAAAATCGATTATCACATTTATTGGAAACAATCCTGGCTGTAAATCGGGAGATATTGCTAAAAAACTTAATATACCAAGCCCAACCGTAAAAAGAATTTTACCAGAGCTTATAAATAAAAATTTAATTGACAAACATGGAACTGGACCTGGGACAAATTATTCAATAAAATGAAAAACGCACTACAAAACGTGTTAAACAAAACTCCTAAAAATAAGTCCCAAAGTTAAACGAAACCCCTAAAAAACAAACACAAAAAATCGATTTTTGAGAACAAAAATCGTAACAATTTTATAATATGGTCGTCCATAATACAAACTAACATTTAATATGATAAACTTTTTAAAACCACTCCTTATAATTGCCATTCTATTTTTTTCATGTTCAAATCAAAATAAAGACCAACAGAACATAAAAGCTGTTTCCGATTATTTCCCTAAAGAGAAAGCAAAAGTATTGGTCGTCGGGACCTTTCATTTTGATTACCCGGGATTGGATGCCCATAAAACTTCGGATGATGATAAAATAGATGTCCTAAAAGAACACAAAAAATCGGAAGTGACCGAATTGGTCAATTATATTAAAAAGTTCAAACCCAATAAAATAGCTATTGAAGCCTATGGGAATTGGAACGCAACTGAAAAACTAAAACAATACAAAACTGGTGGCTTTAGGGACCAAAGAGACGAGCGTTTCCAAATTGCAATGCGTATCGCCAATGAACTGGAATTGGACACATTATATTCCATTGACTCAGGGTCAATGTCTGAAGATTTGGAGGCCATTGATTCTTCCTACACCAATGCACTTTTCAAAGACTTTGACTTTCAAAGCAATGACCCTTACAATCAACATGTTTTTAATTGGATTGGGGAAGAGGAAAAACTTATTCCCAAAATCAATTTGTTAGATTATTTTAAACATATCAATTCAAAAGCATCCCATCAATATGGCTATGGGGCCTATTTGGTTGGCGATTTTAAATTGGACAACGAAAGAGGGCCTGATATTCTTTCGGTTTGGTGGTACAACAGAAACTTAAGAATATTTAGAAAATTACAACAGATTACCGAGAACACAAGCGACAGGATCCTACTTGTATTTGGAAATGGTCATGCCGCCATTTTACGACAACTCTTGGAAGCCTCTCCTGAATATGAGTTTGTAGAGTTTGACAGTTTATAAAAAACAATGGCCAACATTATTTAAATTATGATTAGCCACACATTAAACAAAATCCCTAAAAATAAAACCCGAAGCTAAAGGTGACCCCAAATTTACGGGCATCGGGATTGTCAAGGTAATTGCCCCTAAAATTAAAATCAACACGTAAAATCTTAAAAATATTGCCCACGCCAAAACTATATTCGTAATACACTTTATCGTTGGGCGCCACCAATGGAAATTCATTGGGGTTTCCTGTGGTACTTAAATCAATATTGTCTTGGGAAAGGTCGCCCCAAACACCTCGAATTCCTATAATTTCTCGAAGATTGAACTTTCTTAAAAACGGAATTCTTGAAAAAAATCGTCCATTAAAATTATGCTCCAAATGTAAAGAGGTGTAAGTATCGGTCACAAATTCATAATAATCCAACTGTGAAAAGGTATTGTAAATGGAAAAATACGATTGATTACCGGGAACCACACTCAACAAGCCTAATGGAACATCGCCAAAGGTTTTGCCCGATTCAACAGTGGTGGTCAAACGGCCAAATCCACCAACCAGCCAAGGCTGAATATACGAAAACTGAAGCTTGGTATAATTAAAGTCACTGTTAAACATACTCTTATCACCAATGGCAATTTGTGCAAACAGTTGTGGATAACCATCATTGGCATCATGACGTTCAACCCCAAATCCAGTCTTTTTCCGACCTGGAAAGGCAGACACCGAAAATGCGGTTTCAAATTGTTTGATTTCTGAAGAAATTCCTGTAGGTGAATCTGGATCGTTATAATCCAAACTAAAAGTATCAGAAGCCGATTCCAATGTTCTATAAGTTCCGTTAAGACGAAATATCAGATTTTTTATGGGTTCAATTTCTACAGATGCTGTGGTTAGATTGATATTGGTCAATTTATCGTTGGCACCTGTTCCCACTATTGAAGATGATGCCAAACTACGTCCCAAAACATCGGTTGAAGTGGTCAAGCTGGCCCCTATTTGCTCAACGTCACGTCTATTCCCGCCTGAAATAATCAACCTGCTTTTTTTGTCGATCAGCCATTTACCCGAAATACCATATTTAAACTTATTGTCCCTAAGGCCATAAGCAATAAACCCTTCCATTCGCCAGAGATCGTTGGGCCCAAAATAGGTGCGACCGCCAGTTCTTAATCGAATACCCTCTACTTCATTATACCCAAAGGTTGAAAATATAGGACCATAGTCCAAGGGAAGTTTATTGAATTCAATATAGCCAGAAGCCAAAATGCTTCCCAAATTATAAAGTCGTTTAAATTTCTTTACGGTTTTTAAAGTGTCCAACATTTTGTAGACCCCTTTTTCATCCTTGTTCAGGGATTCCATACGGTTTTGTTCCCAAAAGGCATCATCTCGATTGTAAACATCTTCGTCATAATAATAGACTTCTTCTCCATAAAATTTTTCATCTTTTGGAACATCAAAAATATAATTATCATAGAGGGTGGTCCGTTTGCCATAAATACCACGGGATTTTTCCTTTTTGTTTAAAGCAAAATCGGAGAGCATATAATCCCGTTTTATAAGGAACAGGGAATCGTTCAACACTTCAAATTCCTGTTCGATATAAATTTCCTTGACCCAGTTGATGTTGGCACTTTTTGAAGCCTGTAAATTGATGTCCTTAATAGCGTATGTGGTGTCGTTCACCCAAAAATTACCTTTGAAGGTCAATTCATTTTTCCGTCTTGGATAATAAATAATATTGTAGCACCATTTGTTATCGATAAAAGCACTGTCCTTAAGCACATAATTATAGGTGTTGATTCCTGTTCTGGAAAGCGGACTCACAAAACTTTTGTCGAAGAATTTAAGGTAATTGTCATAAACGTTAAAATCGGGATACAGATCCTGCACGAAATCTATAATAACCTGATTGCTGCTAAAGCCAGAGTTTTTATTGCCTTTTAAATCTTCCTTTTCCTTGTTAATGAGGTTATCGCCATAGACCTTGCTCACCGCTTCATTTATGAACATGGGCAAATAGGTCTTGCCCGTTACCCTTGAAGTGTCCACTTGTTCAAACACAAATTCCATTCCTCTAAAAAGTTTGCTTTTTATCAAGGCACTATCAATGGTGTTGATGTCAAACTCCACTTTCTCGTATTTATCATATTCGTATTGTTTGAACTGCTTCACTCCATTTTTTCGTTTATGTTGCCAAATTTTCTTTAAGATACCAATGGCAGGATTTTCAGACTCTTTTTTGGACTGCTTACCAACATTGATCACCACCGCATCCAATGAAGAGGCCTCTTCTTTCAAAATGAATTTTAAATCGTAATTCACCTTTCTATTTAGCGGAATTTCCAGTGTTTCATAACCTAAAAACGAAACGATAAGGGTGGGTTGGGTATTTTTGGATTCGAGATAAAATCGCCCTTCTTCATTGGTAATCGTACCTTCGGTCGTCCCCTTGAAGATAATATTGGCGTATGCCACGGGTTCATTATTTTCATCGGTCACATAGCCACTTACCTTGGTCTGTGAACACACGGAAAACATTCCGATAAAGAAAAAAACGAGTATTGGTTTTAAGTCCATAAGCAAAAAACTTCATCAACAAATCTGCCAATGAAGTTTATATAACGCAAATACTTGCGATTTATTTATACATTACTTTTTTTACGGCCTTTACAACATCATCGCTATTTGGCAACCATTGCTCCAGCAAAACTGGGGAATATGGCGCAGGTGTATCGGCCGTATTAATTTTTACAACTGGAGCATCCAAATAGTCAAAAGCCTCTGATTGCACTATATAGGTGATTTCAGTGGAGACATTACCAAAAGGCCATGCTTCTTCCAAAATGACAAGCCGATTGGTTTTTTTGACCGATTTTAAAATGGCTTCTTTATCCAAGGGCCTAACGGTTCGTATATCAATGATTTCGCATGAGATACCTTCCTTTTCCAATTCATCGGCCGCTTTGTAGGCTTCTTTAATGATTTTTCCGAAAGACACAACGGTGACATCTTTACCTTCCCTTTTGATTTCTGCTACACCAATAGGAATGGTATATTCACCTTCAGGAACCTCGCCTTTATCGCCATACATTTGTTCACTTTCCATGAAAATTACGGGGTCGTCATCCCTTATGGCAGATTTCAGCAGTCCTTTGGCATCATAAGGATTTGAAGGTACAATCACTTTTAATCCCGGAGTATTGGCAAACCAACTTTCAAACGCCTGTGAATGGGTAGCTCCCAATTGTCCCGCTGAAGCCGTTGGGCCCCGAAACACGATTGGGCATTTAAATTGACCGCCAGACATTTGCCTAATTTTTGCGGCATTATTGATAATTTGATCAATTCCAACCAACGAAAAGTTAAAGGTCATGTATTCAACAATAGGCCTGTTTCCGGTCATGGTCGAACCAATGGCGATTCCTGCAAACCCTAGTTCGGCAATTGGAGTATCAATCACGCGTTTTGGCCCGAATTCGTCCAACATTCCCTTTGAAGCCTTGTAAGCCCCATTATATTCTGCCACTTCCTCTCCCATCAAATAAATGCTCTCATCCCTTCGCATTTCCTCACTCATGGCTTCACAAATAGCTTCTCTAAATTGAATTGTCCTCATGCCCTTCACTGTCTTTCCTAAAGAAAGAACTTATTAAGTTAAAAATAAAT
>DASWKU010000271.1:0-1838 GCA_036396455.1 Flavobacteriaceae bacterium | reverse complement strand
CCTAAATCTCGATAATAGACCAGGACTTTATAATTGTTTTCGGTTTGATAAAAGTTTCCACTTATGGCACCTTCATCTAAATTTCCGTTGGCATCGACGACTACATATTTATAATTATAAAACCCCTGTTTGAGCTTAAACACCGCTTCATAATGACCACTTTGTGGATCAAAGGCCATTTTATTGGCTTCATTTAAGGCGTAATTGTTGAAATTTCCATAGACATAAATATTACTGCCGTCGGTAAGTTCTGGGTACAGTAACGAAAAATGGATCATGGTATAGTCGGCTTCTATGGAAACATCGTCAGCACCAAGAGCAGTGACCAAAAAATTTCCGTTAATGTCCGGATTATAAGTATAGGGCTTACTGGCCCGTTCAACATTGGTAAATAAATAATTGTGATAAATGTCCAATAAATCAATAAACTGGACCCCAACGTTTGCTGCCCTTACATCCTTGTTTTCAAAAAACAGGTACTCGTTTCCAGCCCAAAAACTGGATTCTGTAGTGTATTTGTAGATCAGTTGGTTGCCCAATACATATTGGGGTTTGAGATCGGAAATGGTCGTGTTTAAATTATTGTTCTGCACCACCAAGGTTTTTATGGTTTCCAACGGATTGTTAAAATTGATACTGTTGGTAGAGATTACAATATCGACACATTGTTTTTCATTTATGAATTTTACATCTCTTGAACGTTTTATGGAAACACCCACATTGACAAGGTCTTCATAAATCATAAATTTTCTTGAAAATATCAATGTGTTGTCGTCATCGTAAATTGAAATGAGGTAATTGCCACTTTTCAATAGCCCTCTGGTCTGTTCGTTTGGAACGGTGAGTTTGTAGTGTGAATAAATTTGATAGGTATTAAATGAATTTTGATAGTCCCTGATGCGTTGGTTATCAAATCCCCTTAAATATTCCGATTTTGCCAACTGCGTACGCGACCAGTCAAAATTAAAGTGTTCAATAACATAATAGTAATCGTCTTCATTTCCGTTAAGCGCATCAAACTCCAAAACTACCGGATCGCCCAAACGTAATATGGGCAACTGGCTTTCGTTGGTCTGCCCTCTAAAGGTAATTGTCTTGATATATTCTGGAGGGTTGGTTTCTGTAATCTGACCAATACTTAATATTGGAAATAGAACAAAAAACAATCCTTTTTTCAATAGTTGAACCATTAATAATTGAATTAGAAAGGTAAAGATAAGCAAAATTTGTACCTAAAATTTTTAGATATAAAAGTCTCCTAAATTTCTATTGTAATTATTGTAAAACTGCATTATTAATTTGTAAATTTGCCTCGATTTTTAATCTACTTAAAAATTGTAATCACATTTTTACTATTAACAAATAGAGATAGCCAATATGTCAAACGACATTAAGATTAAAAAAGGTCTCGACATAAAACTTAGGGGTGAAGCGGAAAAAACCATCGAAAATGCAATCATAAGCAATTTTTTCACCCTAAGACCTGAAGATTTCCATGGAGTTACGCCTAAATTAATTGTAAAAGTTGGAACCAAAGTAAAAGCGGGAGAACCTGTTTTCTTTGACAAATCCAACGCAGACATTCAATTTGTTTCACCGGTTTCAGGTGAGGTTGTGGATATTCCCCGTGGAGAAAAAAGAAAAATTTTAGCCATAAAAATTCAAGCCGATAAAGAACAAGTCTACCACGATTATGGTAAACTTGATGTCGTTAATGCAAAGGGAGAAGACATAAAAAAGCATTTATTGGCAAGTGGTTGCTGGCCATTCATCAAACAACGCCCTTACGATGTCATAGCAAATCCAAACAAATCACCAAAGGCCATTTTTATTTCGGG
>DASWKU010000270.1:0-10002 GCA_036396455.1 Flavobacteriaceae bacterium | reverse complement strand
GTTATTAAAGGAACGGCTACAAATTTGGACGAAAGAAAGAAACGACGTGAAGAAAAAAATCAATTGGACATTCACCAAACAGGATGCCGACAAGAAATTATCCAAGCAATACGCACCATAATTAATTTGTCGCAACACTAGCCCTGATTTTTGGCGGATTTGGGGTTCAAATTATTTTGCCTAATCCTGTTTTTCCTGAAATGGTCAGAATATCTCATTTCATTGAAACAACTTCATCAATGATGGTTTTTGGATTTATTGTTGGATTTATTTTTTCCTATCAAGAAGACAAAATATTGACAAATAAATAACACCTTTTGCTAACAACATATGAAAAAAACGCTACTACTAAATATCATTCTCATTTTCCTATTTTCTTCTTGTAATTCTCAAACAGAAAGAGCGGAAATCAAAATAATGGAATGTTTTTACCAATCCTATCCTGACAATGGAACGCAATTAAAACAATTAATATCTGAATATGAAAAACTCTTAATCGACGAAAAAATAATTGAATCCAATTCTGGCGAAAGCTATCGAAGCATTCTAAAAAACATAGCTGACGGAATTGAATCAAGTAAAACACCGTCAAAGTCATTTGTTGAGCAAATAAAAAATATAGAAAAACCCGACAGCTTAACTATACAAAAATGTCAACAAACAGTCGCTTCTGACTCTTCAACTTACGATATGACAAAATTAAAAATGTTGGAAACGGCAATGATGAATGTTCAATCCGCAGGTGATTTGCAACCAGAACTCATTGCGGAAAGCATTTTAAATGTTCTAACAAAAGAAGATTTTGAACTTGATTTTTACAAGTTAAGAACATTCTTCATTTTTGAAATGCTCAATTCATATAGTGAGATTAACCGATTAGCACAAGAACCAAACAGAGATTACGATTTGGAAAATGCGTTTAAAATCCATCTTAACGGACAGAATCAGATTTTCGTTAATGGACTTGAGATAAAATTAACGGAATTAAAACCTTTGATAATTAAGTATTATAGAGAAAATAAATCAAGGGCAGTTATTGCTTTGAAAACCGAAAGGAAAACTATGTACTCTGACTACATTGCCGTCCAAAATGAAATAACAAGTGCAGTAAATACTTCAAGAGAAAATCTATCAAAAAAGAAATTTGGAAAAGAGTACGAAAACTTGAGCGAAGAAGAAAAAAAAGAGATAGACCAAGAATATCCTAAATCAATTTCAATTATAAATGAATAAAAATACGTTGCCCACGAGCTGAAAAAAAAAATCACGAATGACAGGAATATTAGCACAAATAATTACAATTACATCTTTCGGAAATGAATATCTAAAAAATGGAAAACTAACAGATTTTTACCCTCAAAATACTACTTTCCAGCATTGCGATTTTGTTGATTTTAGAGAAATGGGGAAAAAGAATATTTTCAGCTCGAAAAAAGAAGTTGTTATCTCTAAAAACCCAACTGAATGGTTTAAATATTTGAAATCCAAAAATTGCATAAAACTTCGCCTTTTTTATCAAACAGTTAAAGAAGATGACCATAAAACGGCTGGTTTTGTCGGAGGTGGCGGAAACTGGTTTATAGAAACAATTTATTTAAAACATTCAGATTTTTGGATAGGTAGATGGAATCACGATAAGAATTTGACCGAAAAACCTTGGCAAGTAACGTACGGAAAAGCAATTGAAAATCGTCCAATCATAAATCAACAGTTTGACATTACGCAGACTAGAGAAAATTTAAAAGCTTGTCTCGAAAAAATAACTGAATTTGCTTATCAAGAAACATCAGAGAATTGGGGAAAAACATTTGAGACAGCTAAAAACACTCTTGAAAATAAAAATCCTGAATCTGACTTTTATCACAACGACTTAATAAGTTGGAATAATTATGATTTAAAAAATCGACAATTATTAATGTCTGCAAGTAAAGCGTTTGTTTTTGGCGGAATGGGTTCTTGGAATGATATGGGGTTTGAAAATAAAGAAATTGACGAAAAATATAATAGACTATCGACTGAATTATATAGCATAACGATGGAATCAATAACTTGTGCTATAAACAAAGATAAAATGGAATAAAGCCTTTGGGCAATACCGCTATAGTTTACTGCTTGCGTGGATGGTCAGTTTTTATTTATTAAATTTATTGCTTAACCAATGTAGCAAACCATAGCCGAGAAACGTTGTACCCAATTACCGAAAACCAAAACCAATATGAAAAAAGCTTATTACATTGGAATTTTATTTGCAGTTGTGTGTTTTTCTTGCAAAGAAAATAGCACCTCAAAAAAACAAGAAAAAACAGAAACTACTGAATTAACGAACAAGATTTCAATAAACGAAATCATTAGTGTTCCAAAAGATTTTATTAAAAATTATGAAATTAAAAAAGAAGAGGATTTAGGTTATGGTGGAATAAAAAGGACACAATTGAGAATTGTAATACCAAGTGGACTTGAAAAAAATACAGTTGAAAATAATATTAAATACGCAGTAATAGAATCTTACAACAAAAAAGAATCAGATAGAATTTCAGTACTAGTTTATGAAAAAGGAGACAATATTGAGAGTGCATTTTCAGTTGGAAAAGGAGATTTCGCTCCAAATGGAAAATGGGAAGAAATTAGTTCTGAAATTTCTCTAGAGAATTATAAATTGAATATCGATTTAAACGAACCTTACTTTAAACCTAAAGAAACAACAACAGAAATAAACGCTTCTGTAATACTTTATAAATCTGAAGAATGGAACAGAGCTAAAAGGGCTTTTGTCAAAGCCAATTCAGTACCTATATCAAATTCAGCAAGAGAATGGACTGAAGAAAACATAATAGTTAAAGTTCCAAATAATTCTAAAGGAAAAATAATTGATGTTTATAAAGAAAAAATAACTGGCGGTTCTGAAATTATAAGATATAAAGTTGAAGTAAGGCATAATGGTAAGACCTATGAAGGTTGGATTAATAGTGACGAAATAAAAAAATAACTGGGTACAACACCGTATCCTTTACCGTTATGTGACACCTTAGAAACAACAACGAACAACATTTTCCAATATGAGTAAATTAATAATTTTAGCAGGACTATCAGGAACAGGAAAGACAACATTAGCAAGAAAATTATCTATAAAACTCAATTATTTTTACTTACGAGTTGACTGTATTGAAGCACCTTTTTCTACATATAACTCTAAAGCAGGAGAAAAGGGAGAAGGATATGAAGCATTGATAAATTTAGCCTATGAAAATCTTGTATTGGGACATAATGTGATTATTGACACGGTAAACCCGCTTCATATTAGCAGAAGAATGTTTAATCAATTAAAAGAAAGAAGTAAATCAGTAACCGTTCAATTTGAACTAAAAATAAAGAATTCCGAACTTCATAAAAGCCGTGTTGAAAATAGAAAATCAGATGTTGATGGACTTAAGATTCCTACTTGGAACGATGTAATCGAACGAGAATATGAAGAATGGAAAGAGGAATTGGACGGGAAACGATTTGAAATTTGGACAGACGATATGGAAAATGCCTTTGAAACTTGTTTAAAAGTAATTTCTGAAGAATTAGCGAACATTGACGAATAAAAGGCGACCACATAACATTGGTAACCGTTGCACAAGGCTATAATTTCAAAAGTTATGATTCCAAATAAGACCTTTAGAGCCTGTTTTAGATTTTAAATTGTTGTGATCGTTATCTTTTTTGATGGACTTAAAACCAAGTTATTGAGCTGATGGGATACGTTTTTTAGGGTTTCAATAAAAGTGCGCATTCCTGCCCTGCTTTTTGCCCGTTTTTGGGTGAATTTTAGATACTTTTTGAGGTTATAGGCCATGGCGGAGAGGTGCATGCACTTGTTGGCCTGTTTTAAGCCTATGGTATTTACTTTTCTTAATCCCATAAATTGCGTAAGGGTCCCGAACACAGGCTCTACCGTGCTTTGGCGCTTGCCCTCCATATGGCGCCCATGCGGACTGTTCACCCTTTTAATGTTGCGCTCATACTGCTCGCGGTAATAGGTAACGCTGAACCTCTTCTCCTGTGCGGACCCGCCCAGGCACCGCGCCTTTAAATCACAGCCCGTACAGACGTGTTTCCGTGCCCGGTACTCTTTCTTTCTGGTCTGGGTGCGACTGTCCAAAAACTCCTTTGTAAAGGGTATGGCCTTGCCTCTTGGACACAGGTAATGGTCCTGCTCCTGGTCGTAGATAAATCCTTCCGGCCCGCCCTTGTAGGTGCCGTGCGGCGGTATAAAGCTTTTGATGCCCATCTGTTCCAGAAAATCATAGTTCTCTCCCCCGACACATCGGGGCTGTAGCCCGTGTCGGCCACACAGTTTTCCCAAAGCATGCCGGCTTGCCATAGTCTGCCCTTTACCCGTTTTACGATATCCGGAAGTTGCTGATTGTCCTTTCCGTCGGCATGGTAGGCCTGTATGTCGGTGATCACATGGTTGGCCGTATCCACTGTGAGCTGGCTTTGGTAATTGAGTTTTCTGGCCTTGCCCGGCTTAACGCTAATACGGGCATCGGGATCCGTAGGACTGTAATGGGTCTTGTTACTGGTGTAACGGCTCCCTTGTTACCGGCTCCCGGTCGCCCATCTTGCCCATCCGACCATTTCCTGTTTCGGCTCTCTATGGCCTGTAGTTCTTTTTTACTGGCAGAAATGGTTTGCGCTGTTTCGCCGGCTTTATTTTCCTTAGCTTTTCGAACAGGCGTCTCCCTATCTCGCTTGCTAATGTGGCGTATTTTTTTCAAATGCTCAGATAGCTCTTCTTTGGGAACTTTTAATTCCAGGGAGTCCATGGACGCATTGGCCTTTACCGGGGCACTGTCGATGGCCTGGGTATGGCCGCTTACCATACCGGCATCGGCACACATTTTAAAAACTTCTGTGAAGCACTTCTCGAAAACAGCTTCCGGAAACAACTGGCGCGTTCGGCTTATGGTACTGTGCCATGGCAAGGCTTCGTCTATATCATGATCCAGAAAATAGAGAATATCCATGCGCATTCCGCAATGTTCCACCAGCTGGCGGTCGCTGGTCACATTCTCCAGATAGCCCACCAGACAAAACTTGAAGAACACCACGGGGTCTATGCTCTTCTGGCCGCTGCTGCCATAGTGGTCTTCGGTGAGCCCATAGAGATACTTTAAATCCAGGGCCGCTTTTAGGCGTCTGTAAAAATTGTTCGTGGGTATGCGCTCGCTCAATTGAAATGAACTGAACAGCTTCTCTTGATAGGTCTTTTTTCCTTGCATATGGTAAGGTAACAAATAACCAGGGCCCATTTGCCATTTATTTGTACCTTTATTAACAAAGTTGTGCAACGGGCACAATGTATAAAAAACATTGCTTATTTTAGTTAAACCGTTTGGTCATTGCCCGTTTGCCAGCTCTGATTTTCCTTCGGAAAACCCTCGCCCCCAAACACGCAACGTTCCTTACACAAAAACGTTGTGAGCAAGCTGAAAAAACCAAATCTGAATGTTTGAATTTCTAAAAAATAAAAAGCAACTAACCAATGAACAAAAGTTTTGGAAATACTTTTCGAGAAATAAAAAGTCTCTTGAGGAATTTATCAATTCGGATTTATCGGACTATACTGTGTACAACAATCTAACAGATGAAATTCATAAATATTCTGATTTAATTTTTCCAGAGATAACTCAAAACATCGAAGGAAAGTTCGTTTTGATTATCACGCCAGACGGAAAACCAAGCGGAATTCCAGACACCGAAAAACTTTACGATTCCAAACCTGAAATTGAAAACTGGATTATCGAAAAATTTAGACAGCCTAAAGAAGATTTAAAGTTTAAATATGATGGTCTTGAATATCCGAGTTCGGACATTCAAATCATACCCGAATTAGACAAAGAAGAGGATAAAATAAACATTCGGGTTTACATAAAGAATATGGATTTGGATAAAGATAAATATCAAACAATGGCTTGGCTTTATTTGGACAATATACTTGGTGAATATAATTCAATTACAAAATTAGGATATGTGGACTTTTTCCATTTGGACGATAGAAAAACAGTCAGAAATAGCATATCGATTTTGGAATTGAGAAAACTGATTGATAAAGAAATATATAAAGTTGAATAAAAAGCCAGCTCACAACACCGTAGTGCAAGCCTGCTTACGAAAATCCTCGCGGATTTTCTATTCGGTTTGTTTTTGCTAAATTAAGTGCTTAACCACGCAACTAATCTTATACAAACACGTTGTGTGTAATTTAAGAACTGAAGATGAAAACATTCAAAATAGATGGTAAAAAAGTGACTGATTGGAATACATTCCACTCTGAATTTAAAACCAAATTGAATTTTCCAGATTATTATGGAGAAAATATGAATGCTTGGATTGACTGCGTGGATGAAATGACCGAAAAGCCAACTTTATTGCAAATTGAAAACGGTAAGGTAATGAAAGAAAAAGTTCCCGAACTACTTAATGCGATTTTGGAATGTGGAGCTTTCGTTAATTATAGAAAAATAGAACTCGGAGAACAGCCAAATTTAATAATTGCAACAGACTAGATAAATGATTGTATCTGACATAGAAACTGTAACCGTTTTAGTCATTTTATTGTTCGGAATTCCAATATTATGGAATGCTCGTAAAAACGAACTTTTCAAGTCGTTTGACTTTATCAAACTGATTAAAACGATTAACAAATCACTTAAAATACAAGGAATACTAGGACTAATTTTAATTCCCTTGACTTGGACTTGGAATTCAGCTGATTTTATATTTGACAGTGTATTGACTGGAACTACATATACTTATTTGGTTGTCGGATTTTTTATGTATTTACCCGCATTGGGAATTTTGAATTTAATAAAATTAGGAATTGAGAAAAAACTTGGAAAACAAAAAACGGAATAAAAACTACACACCGTGTCCTAAAGCAAGCACACCTATATTTGAGATGAAATGAAAAAACGCTCTACAACAGCTAAGGTTTCGCTGCATGCATAGCACGAACAATGAAACCCGTGTTGAACAGCCTGCCCTGATTTTTTGGGGAACCGCTGCCATTCCGTAACTATGGAGTTATCGTAAAGTTTTTAGAGACATTTTCAAGAGGATTTTGCATCCTTTTTTTCTGGAGCGGTTTAAAGTTGGTTTTTTCATGTTTTCCTTCACTTTTGGGCATACCTTCCCCTACCCATCCCGCTAATTAGCGGGACAGGCAATAGTGTTTTGGCTACCGCCAAGATACCAAGCGGGCGGGCCTCGCTGGTCAAAGGCCACTATTCGGCGTAAATTGCCTGTTTTACAACAAGGCCATTCCAAACGTGTCCCAAGTCAAAAAAGATTTGGTGGTTAAAGAAATAGTTCATAATTTTGTGAACTATTAAACATTTAAACAATGGCCGACAAGAAGATTTTTGAACTACACGCCGATGTTTGTAAAGCATTGGGGCACCCTTTGCGTATTGAGGTTATTGACCTGCTACAAGACAAAGAACTTTGCTTTACCGACATTCTGGAAGTAACAGGCGGACTGAAATCAAACCTCTCGCAACACCTTTCCGTAATGACCAAAAAGGGCATCTTAAAAACGAGACGGGACGGACAAAGCACCTACTTTTCACTTTCTTCCAAGAAAGTGGCTCAGGCGTGCGGACTAATGCGGGAAGTCCTTATTGACCATCTGAAACAACATCAAACACTTTTAGAAAAACTTTAACCTCGAAAAAAAAATGAGCAAGACCATATTGGTATTAGGAGCCGGTACAGGCGGAATTATTACCGCAAAAGAATTAAGTAAAAATATTGGTGGTAAAACCAAAATACTGCTTTTTGAAAGAGAAGAAAAAAATGTTTTTGCTCCTTCCCTTCTTTGGTTGATGGTTGGCAAGCGGAAACCAAAACAGGTTTACAAGAACACTCGAAAAATTACAGGTACAGGAGTTGAAGTTATTATTGGAGAAATTGAAAACGTCAATCCCGAAATAATTTCTGTTTCTGTAAATGGTAAGGAATTCATAGGCGATTATATGGTAATTTCCCTTGGAGTGGAACAAATCACAGAGCATAACCTAAACCAATACGGACACGATTTTTATACGCTCGACGGTGCAACAAAATTCAATGAGCAACTACAAAATTTCAAAGGCGGGAAAATTGCCGTTCTGGTATCTGCGCTTCCTTTCAAATGTCCTGCCGCACCCTATGAAGCAGCAATGCTTGTAGAAAGTTTTATCAGAAAAAAAGGGTTGACCAATAAAACGGAAGTTTCGCTTTATGTTCCTGAACCTGGGCCTATGGGAGTTGCAGGAAAGGAACTATCGGGAGCGGTCAGGCAAATGGTGGAAATGAAAGGAATCAACTATTTTCCTGAACATCAATTAACAGCGTCCACAGAAAGAACTTTGACCTTTAACAATGGCAAAATTGTCGAATATGATTTAATGGCGTTCACACCAAAACATCAATGTCCATCGGTAATCAGAGAAACCGCATTAGTTGGAAAGTCGGGTTGGATTGAAGTCAACAGAAATACAATGGAAACCAATTTTCCAAATGTTTACGCTATTGGGGACATTACGTTCATTCCGCTTGAAATGGGTAAACCATTGCCGAAAGCAGGCGTATTTGCACATTATCAGGCAGAAACCGTTGCCCATAACATTGCCCAACAAATTGCAGGAAAAAACCCCGACAAAACCTTTAACGGAGACGGACAATGTTTCCTTGAAATGGGGGACGGAAAAGCGGGTTATGCGAGTGGAAACTTTTATGGTTCTCCATTGCCCATTGTAAAAATGAAAACACCCGGATTTTTCTGGCACTGGACAAAAGTTTGGTTCGAGAAATACTGGTTCTTCAAATATTTCTAAAAAGCAAAATAATGATTGTTATCGCATTATTTATAGGTTTTGTTTACGGTTATGTCTCCGTGAAAGGCCAATTCTGCATGAACTCCGGTTTTTCTAACGTAATGCGACAAAATGACACTACGAAACTTAAAAGTTTTGTGGCTGCAATACTCATTCAAATGCTGGTAATGCCATTATTTTTTTCAGTTCTGTATTTTTATGAACCTACCCGGTATCTCGTTGAAAACCTGGGTTTGCCTCCATTGTTTTTGATTGGCAGCGCAGTTGGCGGTTTCTTGTTCGGTATATTCATGTATTATACTGCCGGTTGCGGTGCAGGTATCTTTTACAAAATAGGAGAGAAAAATTCAGGTGCCGTAATTGCAGTTATTGGGTTTATTGCAGGTGTTTATCTTACTGAAAATGGAATTTTTAAAGTGCTCGGGGAAATTTTTCAAAGCTCCGTTTTATTTAGTCAGCAACCTTTCTGGGAAGTAAATTCAGCAATTTACATAGCAATAGCTGTTACCCTTTTTGTAGGTATTCTTTTATTCTTTCTGTATAAAAATAAGGATAACAAGCCCGGAGGTGCCGTTTGGGGGTGGAAAAAAACTGGCATTGCAATAGGGATGATTGGCATAATTGGATGGGTATCTGCCATCTTTGCAGGTAACTCTTACGGGTTGGCCATCATTCCGGGAGTGCTTGATATGGTAGATTTCAATTACACATGGGGGCTGTTATTCGTGATCGGCATTCCCTTGGGAGCTTTTTGGAGCACACAAAAAAATAAAGAGAAACGATTTACAGTGCCAAAACCTAACATAATAGCCAAACGGTTATTGGGAGGTTTGGGCTTGGGAATATCAGGTAGCATAGCTGCCGGATGCACGGTAGGACATGGGTTAACTTTCGTTCCCTTGCTCGGAGCAGGCAGCCTGGTAGCAATTGTATTTATTTTTCTGGGAAGCGGATTGGTGGGTTACATTACAAGAAAATAAGTAGGATGGAATGTAGGGGACACGCCCTATTCCCAATATATAATAAGAAGAAAATCCATGAAACAAAGTAGTAGGGTTTTTAATGAAAATACGCAGGAATATGACCAATGGTTTGCAAAACATTCAGCCGTTTATCAGTCGGAAATATTAGCTATTCA